>NZ_JAVCWL010000033.1:0-94015 GCF_030846505.1 Massilia pseudoviolaceinigra
AAACGAAAAAAGGCATCCGGGTAGGATGCCTTTTTTGCAACGCAGATGCCGATTACTTGGCAGCGGCTGGAGTTGCAGCGCGACGGTTTGGCAGTTTTTCTTTGATACGTGCCGATTTACCCGAACGCTCACGCAGGTAGTACAGCTTGGCGCGGCGAACATCACCACGACGCTTGACTTCGATCGATGCGATCAGCGGGGAATACAGCTGGAACGTACGCTCGACGCCTTCGCCGGACGAGATCTTACGAACGATGAAGTTCGAGTTCAGGCCACGGTTACGACGGGAGATCACGACGCCTTCGTATGCCTGGGCGCGCTTGCGGGTGCCTTCGACTACGTTGACGTTGACGATAACGGTATCGCCAGGTGCGAAATCAGGAATAGTCTTGCCCAGACGGGCAATTTCTTCTTGCTCAAGTTGCTGAATCAAATTCATTTTTAGGACTCCGATAACCATCTTGCTGGCGCTGCATTCGCCCAGTAGAGGATGGGGTTACTGATACGGGCGACATTGCCTGCACAGTGGTACTGCAATAGCAGATTTACAAACCTGCAAGAAACTTTTCATCGGCCTTGCTCAGCAGTCCGGCGCTGCGCGCCTTGACCAGCAGATCGGGCCGTTTCCTGGCGGTGGCTTCGAGCATGCGCTCGCGCCGCCACTTGACAATCTCGGCATGGTTGCCGCCCATCAGGACCGGCGGCACCACCACGCCTTCATACGTATCGGGACGGGTGTAATGGGGCGAATCGAGCAAGCCGTTGACGAAACTGTCTTCGACCGCCGAAGCGTCGTCGTTCAGTACGCCCGGCAATTGCCGTACCACCGCATCCATCAGCGCCATCGCCGGCAGTTCGCCGCCCGACAGCACGAAGTCGCCGAGGCTGATTTCCTCGTCGACGCAGCGGTCGAGCAAGCGCTGGTCGACCGCTTCGTAGCGTCCGCACAGCACGATCAAGCCCGCTTCGTCCTTCAGATCCATCACCCGTTCGTGGCTCAGCGCCCTGCCCTGCGGCGACATGAAGACCACGCGCGGAATCGGCAAGTCGAGCATGACCTGGCGCTGCTTGGCCGCGCCGATGGCAGCTTCGAGCGGCTTGGCCAGCATCACCATGCCCGGTCCGCCGCCATACGGGCGGTCGTCGACGGTACGGTGGTTGTCGGTGGTGAAATCGCGTGGATTCCAGGTCGACAAGCCCCAACGCTTCTGCTCGAAGGCGCGGCGGGTGACACCCGACTGCGTCAGTGCGGCAAACATCTCGGGAAACAAGGTCACGACATCAAATTGCATCGCGTTCTCGCCTTGCTTGAGCCTTAATAATCCAGACCCCAGTCCACCGTGATGGTCTTGCTTGTCTGGTCAACTGTTTTGACGAACTGGTCCACAAACGGAATCAGGCGCTCGGGCGCCTTGTCATCGTTTGCGGTACCCGACGCGGCCTGCGGCACCGGCGTGATGCGCAAAATCGATTGCGCGCCGTTGTGCATCATGTCGGACACCAGCCCCAAGGCTTCGCCTTGCAGGTTCACTACATTCAGTCCGATCAGATCGGACCAATAAAATTCATCGGCCGGCAGTTGCGGGAATTGGCTGCGCGGGATGGAAACAGCGGCGCCCTTGAGCGCCTCCGCGGCATCCCGCCCGAGCGTACCTGCCAACTGGGCCACGACGTCGCCGCCGTGCATTTTCGCAGTCCGTACGGAGACGGATTGCAGGCTGGGTTTATCCAGCCACCAGGTTTTCACGCTCAGCAACCCATCCGCGTCGGTGGAAAACGGGGTAACCCGTATCGAACCGGTGACGCCGAAGGCGCCGGACACGTACCCGACTTGCGTCAGGTCGTCAGGGATTTGCACCCCGGATGCTGTACCGCTCAAACCCGGACCTGCTTAGGCTGCTGCTGGCGCTGCGACTGCAGGCTGGCTGTTCACCAGACGTGCAACGGTTGGCGACAATTGCGCGCCAACGCCTTGCCAGTAAGCCAGACGGTCTGCGGTGATACGCAGGCCGACTTCGCCACCAGCTGCCATCGGGTTGTAAAAACCGATGCGCTCGATGAAGCGGCCGTCGCGGCGATTGCGCGAGTCCGTTGCAACGATGTTGAAGAACGGGCGCTTCTTGGCGCCTCCACGAGCTAAACGAATAACGACCATAATAATTCCAAAAAGTTGTGCTGGGCGGAAAAAGCCGACAATTATAGCGCGCAATGCCGCGCAGCAGCAAGCGTTAATGACAACAGGGCGCGCACTTCGGGGCGAAGCAAGGATTATCGCCGATTTTGCCCCGGACCGCCAACTGCATCGTCGATGTCTGTCGCAGGAAACGCCGTGCTTTCCGGTCAAAATTGACCGATACTGCCTGCTTTCCCGCTTCCCTGGCCCGCTTCAGCCCCACATTCATGTCCACATCGCACAAAAACAAGACTTTCGCCAGCTTCCTCGCCCTGATCCTCGGGGCCGTCGGCGCGCACCGCTTTTACCTGCGCGGCAGCCTCGACAAGCTGGGCTTGATGCACCTGGCCAGCCTGCCCGTTGCCGGGCTGGTGTATGGCCTGGCACCCGAGGCCAACTGGTTTTTCAAGATCTTGCCGCTGGTGCTGTCGGGCATTATCGGCTTCATCGAAGCGCTGATGATCGGCCTGACCCCCGATGAAAAATTCGACGCCGCCTTCAATGCCGGATCAGGCCGCAAGTCGGCGTCGAACTGGGTGCTGGCAGTGTTGTTGGTTTGCACAATGCTGACGGCGGCGACGATGGCCATTGCCACCCTCGCCCGCCTGAACGACCTGCTTTACACCGGCGGCGCCTACGGCTGACGCGAATCCGGGGTCATCTTGCCGTGCCGCTCGCGCTGCCTGATGTCGCCACGCAGGCGCGCGGCACGCTCGTCAGCCGATTCCTTGCGCAATGCGGACTGCTTGGAGAAGCCGCCCGGTGGGTTGAGCACCAGGTTGGCATCCCAGCTCTCGCCAGCCCTCATCATGAGCGGCGCCGGCAGGCGGTCCACCGCGCTGGCGTCGATCCACGGCGCGATGCGCTGCAGCACCAGCTTGATGCGCGGCTTGATGGCCGGCTCGGCAATGCGGCCGCGCTGGCCCCAGCCGACGATCAGGTCGCTGCCGGTGGTCTGGTTGATATAGCCCACGTCGTAGCGCACATCGTGGCGGTAGCTCATCATGAATTCCTCGAACAGCATCGCCAGGTCTTCGCGCGAGCTGTCATCCTCGAAAATCGAGTAGGCATAGTCATCCGATGCGCGGTCGGAACCGAAGAAGCGCCCGATATCGGCCGCCGTGTAACCCTTCTGCACGGAGGTGGCGGTTTTGCCCTGGTACAGCACCTGCCCCATGCCCAGCATTTCGCTCGACTGCAGCGGGAACTGCACGGCCAGCGCATCGGACGGCAGCGTGCGGCTGCCGACGCGGTCGACGATATTTTCCCAGATCGAGCGCTGCGGATTCATGGCCCGCTCGACCGACGGCAGAAAGTCGTTGGCGTGCGCCAGCTCGTGGTACATCAGGCGGCCCAGGTCGAACAGCAGTTCATCGGTGGTGCGCGTCACGCGCGCCGTGGATGGATAGCTGCGGCGCGCATACGCGTTGTTTTTCACCGAGCGGCCCAGCGGAATGAAGTTCAGGTTGTCATCGAACGCGGAGCGGTAGTCGGGCACCTCGGTGACGACGTCGCGCTGCTCGGCCGTCAGCCACAGGTTGTTGGCGTCGAGATAAATCGCACCGGTGCCGGCGCTGTAGAAACTCGGGCGCACGTGCGAACCGATGACGATGGTCGACACGCTTGCCAGCAGGCGGCGGAAATCGCTGTTGGCGTCCTGGGTCAGCAGGAACTGCTCGAAATTGGCGCCCAGGAAGTCGTGCGAGACCAGTACCCGGCCCATCACCTGGGCCACGCTCGGCACCGCGCCGATGCCCGCTTCGGTCTGCAGCGGCGGCAGCACCTCGGAGCTGCACAGCGTGTTCGAAGAACCGGAGTAGCGCACCCCCACATCGTAAGTGCAGCGCGCCAGCACGGCCGCATAGGCGCCGGCCTGGCGGTACGGGTGCACGCGCGCGGTGATGTCGAACAGCGCGCCCTGGCCGGGAGCGGCCTGGCGGTCGAGGCTGATCAGCACGTCGTCGCTGTCCTTCACGCCGCTATTTAAGGTCATGGTGGCGCGGAAACGCAGCGCCACGTCGGCGGTGACGTCCGGCGCCTTGAACATCAGCAATTGCGGGTCTTCGGTATTCATCGTCACGGTCGGGCCGCTGACCTGGGTCCAGACGATGCCGACGACCTTGTCGCCGCCGAACAGGTTCGGCCAGGCGCGTACCGAGGTTTCGGTGCCGGGACGCACGGAGTGGTCGGCGCGCAGGGTGAGGAAGCTGCCCACCGGCGCCTCGGTCACGGTGACGTCGGTGCTCAAGGACTGGCGCGAGCCGTCGGCCAGGGTAACGTCGGCGCGCAGGGCGATCACGCCTTTTTCGCGCGGCTCGAACGTGATGGTCGGCGTGCGCGCCGCCTGCAGGGTGACCGCGGGGCCGCTGACCTGGGTCCAGCTGACATCGGCCAGCGGTGCGCCGCACGAGAGCACGCTCGCGCCGCCGGCCTTGTCGGCAGCGACGGTTTTGTCGGCGGCGATGTACGCCTTGCAGCCATCCGGCCTGGTATCGGTTGGCGTCGGCGTGGGCGTCGGTGTGGGCGTGGACGGGGTATCGACCCTTCCCGGCACCCGGGTCGGATCGCCGCCCCCGCCGCCGCAGGCGGTAAACAGGGTGGCGATGGCCAGCGCGGCCGGAAGGCGCACTGCGTATTGTTGAATGTTCAAGATAAATCCTGTGAAAGAGGGCAAACGTGGGATGTAAAGACCGTGCATGGATTATAAACAGTTGAGGGCAGGCGAAGCGCACCTTGCCGCGAATAATTGCTGTCTCGCAAGTGCTCTACAATACGGTATGCGGCCCGTTGCCGG
The DNA here is from genome assembly GCF_030846505.1 of Massilia pseudoviolaceinigra. Lineage (NCBI taxonomy): Bacteria > Pseudomonadati > Pseudomonadota > Betaproteobacteria > Burkholderiales > Oxalobacteraceae > Massilia > Massilia pseudoviolaceinigra. Next base: position 4,968 of record NZ_JAVCWL010000033.1, read on the forward strand.
GCACGATTAATCGATCAGGAGAACACTATGATGAAACGCAATTTGACACTGGCGCTGGTACTGGCGCTGAGCAGCGCGATGGGCACGGTACAGGCCTCGTCCGCGCAGCTGCGCGCCGCCGATGCGCAGTATGCGCAGGACCGCGAGATCTGCAACGACGAGCGTAACGATGGCCAGCGCATGAAATGCCTGCGCGCGGCCAAGTCCGAGAATAACCGCGCCCTGGCGGCGGCGCGTGGGGGCGACCGTCATGACAGTCGCAACGAGCCGCGCGCGGCGGCATGCCGCGACTGCGGCAAGGTGACGGCGGTACGCAGCGCGCGCCAGAACGGCAGTGCGAATGCCCTGGGCGTGATCGGTGGCGGCGCCGTGGGCGGCTTGCTGGGCAATCAGGTGGGCGGCGGTTCTGGCCGCGCGCTGGCCACGGTGGCCGGTGCGGTCGGTGGTGCGTATGCGGGCAAGAAGATCCAGGAACGCGCGAATGCGCATACCGTGTGGACGGTGGATGTCCAGTACGACAACGGCCAGCGCCGCTCGTTCAAGTTTAACAATCAGCCGGGCATGCAGCGCGGGGATCGCGTGCGGAATTCGGGCAATTCGATTCGCAGGTCGTAAGTACTGACACCGAAGTCATTGCTCTCAAAACCGTCGTTCCCGCGCCAAGGCGGCACTCGGCGGGAACCCAAGTTCGTAAATCAGCCTGAGGCTACAGTACAAAATTGGGTTCCCGCCGAGTGCCGCCTTGGCGCGGGAAGTCGGTTCCGGCAATGCCGGAGACGACGGGGGCTAGCGGGAACGACGAGGGTAGTGGTGCTCTTAGAACTGATCTTCCGTCAACGCCAGCACCCCGGCACTACCTTCCACAATCGCCGTGCGCAGTCCCGACGCCTGCGTCAGGATATGGTCCGCAAAGAAGCGCGCCGTGGCGATCTTGGCTTTGTAGAAGCCAAGATCGCCTTCACCGCCATCGATCTTCGCCTGCGCCACCAGCGCCGCGCGTGCCATCACCCAGCCACCGAGCACGATACCGGCCAGTTTCAGGTACAGCACACTGCCCGAGAACACGCCCTTGATGTCGGTCTTCATGTTCGCGGCAACATACTCCACCACCGCTTCCAGCGCCACGCTGCCGTCAAGCAGCGCGCGATGGATCGCCTTGAAGTCCGCACCGTCCATGGCCGCCAGCAGCGCCTCGGTCTCGCGCACCTGGCCGATGATCGACTTGGCCACGGCGCCGCCATCGCGTACCGTCTTGCGGCCCACCAGGTCGTTGGCCTGGATCGCGGTCGTGCCTTCGTAGATGGTCAGGATCTTGGCGTCGCGGTAGTGCTGCGCCGCGCCGGTTTCCTCGATAAAGCCCATGCCGCCGTGAACCTGCACGCCGTCGCGCGTGACGTCCTGCGACATCTCGGTCGACCAGCCTTTGATGATCGGCACCAGGTACTCGTACACCGCCAGGTTGGACGCGCGCACGGCGGCGTCCTCGTGGTGATGGGCGACGTCGCTGATGCCCGCGCCCACATACGCCAGCGCGCGCGCCGCCTCGACCTGCGCACGCATCGACATGAGCATGCGGCGCACATCGGGGTGATGGATGATCGATACCGGACCGGCGGAACCGGCCAGGTCGCGCGACTGCACGCGGTCCTTGGCGAAGGCCACCGCCTGCTGGTAGGCGCGGTCGGCCAGGCCGATGCCCTGCAAGCCCACGCCGAAGCGCGCCGCGTTCATCATGATGAACATGTATTCGAGGCCGCGATTCTCTTCGCCGACCAGGGTGCCGATCGCGCCGCCATGGTCGCCGAACTGCAGCACCGCGGTGGGGCTGGCCTTGATGCCCAGCTTGTGCTCGATCGATACACAGTGCGCGTCATTGCGCTCGCCCAGCGAGCCGTCGGCGTTGACCAGGAACTTGGGCACGATGAACAGCGAAATGCCCTTCACGCCCGCCGGCGCGTCCGGCGTGCGCGCCAGTACCAGGTGGACGATGTTCTCGGTCAGGTCGTGCTCACCGTAGGTGATGAAGATCTTGGTGCCGAATACCTTGTAGGTGCCGTCGCCCTGCGGCACGGCGCGCGTGCGCACGGCGGCCAGGTCCGATCCGGCCTGCGGCTCGGTCAGGTTCATGGTGCCGGTCCATTTGCCCGATACCAGCGGCTCCAGATAGGTCGCCTTCTGCTCTTCCGAGCCGGCCGTCAGCAGCGCTTCGATCGCGCCGTCCGACAGCAAGGCCACCAGCGCGAACGAGATGCTCGACGCGTTGAGCATTTCGATGCACGGCGTGGCAACCAGCTTGGGCAAGCCCTGGCCGCCGAAATCGGTCGGGTGCTGCACGCCCTGCCAGCCGGCTTCCGCGAAGCCCTTGAAGGCATCCTTGAAGCCCTTGGAGGTGGTTACCTGGCCGTCGTGCCAGAAGCTCGGCTCCTTGTCGCTGGAGTGGTTCAATGGCGCGACGACGTTGGCGCAGAATTTCGCGTTTTCTTCGAGGACGGCTTCGACCGTGTCGGCGGTGGCGTCTTCGCAACCGGGCAGCGTGTTGACGGTGGATAGTCCGGCCAGTTCGTTCATCACGAACAGCATGTCTTTCAGCGGGGCTTTGTAAGTCACCTTGATCTCCTAAAATTGCGCTTCCAATGGACGTGTAGGGTGGGCACAGGGTTCCCGTGCCCACCCTACAGGTGTTTACTGCGGTGTTACTTCGCGCGGTAACCGGCGCGGCTTAGCCGAGTTGCTTGACCAGCTCAGGCACCACCTCGAACAGATCGCCGACGATGCCATAGTCGGCCACCGAGAAGATCGGCGCTTCCGGATCCTTGTTGATCGCGACGATGGTCTTCGAGTCCTTCATGCCGGCCAAATGCTGGATGGCGCCGGAGATACCGACCGCGATGTACAGCGACGGTGCGACGATCTTGCCGGTCTGGCCAACCTGCCAGTCGTTCGGCACGTAGCCCGCATCGACCGCGGCGCGCGAAGCGCCCATGGCGGCGTTGAGCTTGTCGGCCAGCGGTTCCAGGATCTTGAAGTTGTCGCCCGAGCCCATGCCGCGGCCACCGGAGACGATGATTTTTGCAGCGGTCAGTTCAGGACGATCCGACTTGGCCAGCTCGCGGCCGACGAAGGTCGACTTGCCCGAATCGGCAACCGCGCCAATGGCTTCGGTGGCAGCCGAGCCGCCTTCGGCCGCGGCCGAATCGAAACCGGTGGTGCGCACGGTGATGACCTTGATCTTGTCGGACGACTGCACGGTGGCGATGGCGTTACCGGCGTAGATAGGACGCTCGAAGGTATCCGGCGAATCGACCTTGGTGATCTCGGAGATCTGCGCCACGTCCAGCTTGGCGGCCACGCGCGGCAGGATGTTTTTGCCGTAGGCGGTTGCGGGAGCGAGGATGTGCGAGTACGACGCAGCCAGGCCCAGGATCTGCTCGGCCACGTTTTCGGCCAGGCCGTCGGCGTGGTGAGGCGCGTCGGCCACGAGGACCTTGGTCACGCCGGCGATGGCGGCTGCTTGCGCCGCGGCGGCGCCGCAGTTGCTGCCAGCAACGAGGATGTGCACGTCGCCGCCGCAGGCGATCGCAGCGGTGACGGTGTGGTGGGTGCTTCCCTTGAGGGAGGCGTTGTCGTGTTCAGCAATAACTAATGCGACCATGATTTTTCCTGTATTTTTAGGTGAGACGGCCAGGCCGCGATCAGATAACTTTGGCTTCGGTGCGCAGCTTGGCGACCAGGGTCGCCGCATCCGGCACCTTGATGCCGGCCGAACGCTTGGCTGGCTCGACGACCTTCAAGGTCTTCAGGCGCGGCGCGACATCGACGCCCAGTTCTTCCGGCTTGACCACGTCCAGCGGCTTTTTCTTGGCCTTCATGATGTTCGGCAGGGTCACGTAGCGCGGTTCGTTCAGGCGCAGGTCGGTGGTGACGATGGCCGGCAGCGTGAGCGCCAGGGTTTCCAGGCCGCCGTCGACTTCACGGGTGACGGTGACTTTGCCGTCTTCCAGCACGACTTTCGAGGCGAACGTGGCTTGCGGCCAGCCCAGCAGGGCGGCGAGCATCTGGCCGGTCTGGTTCGAGTCGTCATCGATGGCTTGCTTGCCCAGGATGATCAGCTGCGGCTGCTCCTTGTCGGCCAGCGCCTTGAGCAGCTTGGCCACGGCCAGCGGTTCGAGATCGGCGCTCGTTTCGACCAGGATGCCGCGGTCGGCGCCGATGGCCATGCCGGTGCGCAGGGTTTCCTGGCACTGGGTCACGCCGCAGGACACTGCCACCACTTCGGTGACCTTGCCGGCTTCCTTCAGACGCATCGCTTCTTCCAGCGCGATCTCGTCGAAAGGATTCATCGACATTTTGACATTGGCGATATCGACGCCGCTGCCGTCGGATTTCACACGCACTTTGACGTTGTAGTCGACCACGCGTTTGACGGGAACCAGGACTTTCATAGGGGTGCCTTTGGAAGAATAAATAAGGTGACTTGACTAAAGTGGCCTAGATTATAAGAGATAAACCGTTTTCACGCTAAATTAAAGCACGATCGTGCGATTTTTAGCTAGAGGAAAACCCCTAATCGTCGGGCTTTGTCATGATGTCGGGAAAATGTCGGACCAGATCAGCGGGGCGTGCCGGTGCCTGCCCCGTCCGGAATCTTATTTGCGGCGCATCAAAAAGATGAATTCGCGGCCGTTTTGGGTGTGGGAAACGAGGGCGTTGCCGGTCTGCTTGGCAAAAGCCTGGAAGTCGCGCACGGAGCCGGTATCGGTGGCGACGATGCGCAGCACTTCCCCGGTTTCCATCTCTGCGAGCGCCTTCTTTGCCTTGAGGATCGGCAGTGGGCAGTTGAGTCCCCGTGCATCGAGTTCCTTTTGGTATTCCATGATCTCGCTGTCGAAAGTTGTATCGCTCATCGCTTGCTCTTAGGGTGGATTGGATTACTCACCCAACAAATATACTCCAAATCCGCAAATTTGACGCACCGCACCAATATATAAATTGCTTGTTGCATGGTCACAACGACAATAACGGTGCCGCAATGGAAATTGTAAGCTGCGCGTAAGAAACGTCTGAAGTGGATATCGAGTCGGTCGACGCAGTACTGTGACGTATGGTTAGCCAAACGCTCAGTTTCGCTACGCAACCTACGCTTCGCCATCCCCGCGCACAGGCAGCCATTGGCGGGATCCATAGCACCTTTGCTCATAGGTGGTATGGACCCCCGCCTGCGCGGGGGGACGGCGCGAAGAGCGTCGGTGAAAGCCTGCTTATGCTCGCTCAGCCACCCATGCCGTCACGCCGGCCAGCGCAGCGGCCAGACCGCTCGGATCGGTGCCGCCGGCACGTGCCATGTCCGGGCGTCCGCCGCCCTTGCCGCCCACTTGCTGGGCCACGAAGTTGACCAGCTCACCCGCCTTGACCTTGGACGTGGCATCCGCCGTCACGCCGGCGATCAGGTTCACCTTGCCGTCAGCGACGCTGGCGAGCACGATGGCGGCCGTTTTCAGCTTGTCCTTGAGCTTGTCCATGGTCTCGCCCAGGCGCGCCGAATCGGCGCCTTCCAGTACCGCTGCCACGACCTTGATGCCGTTCACGTCGACCGCTTGGGTTACCAGTTCATCGCCCTGCCCTGCCGCCAGTTTCGACTTCAGTGCGGTCAATTCCTTCTCCAGCGACTTGACGTGATCCTGCACCTGCGCGATGCGGTTGGTCAGTTCGTCCGGCGTGGTTTTCAGCGCGCCGGCGGCTTCCTGCACGCGGCGATTGAGCGACTGCACCAGCGCCAGCGCGCCTTCGCCGGTGACGGCTTCGACGCGGCGGATACCCGCTGCGACGCCGCCTTCGCCGATGATCTTGAAGAAGCCGATGTCGCCGGTGCGGCCAACGTGGACGCCACCGCACAACTCTTTGGACGAACCGATATCGAGCACGCGCACTTCGTCGCCGTACTTCTCGCCGAACAGCGCCATGGCGCCATGCTTGACGGCGTCATCGAACGTCATGTTATGCGCCTGGGTTGCGTGATTTTCCAGGATTTCGCGGTTGACGATCACTTCGACCTGGGCGATCTGGTCGGTCGTCAGCGGTGCGTTGTGCGAAAAGTCGAAACGGGTGCGGTCCGGATCGACCACCGAACCTTTTTGCGCCACATGGTCGCCCAGCACTTCGCGCAGCGCCTTGTGCATCAGGTGCGTTGCCGAGTGATTGCGGATGGTGTGCGCGCGCCTGGCTTGGTCGACATTGGCGTTGACCGCGTCGCCCACTTTGAGCACGCCGGCCGTCAGCACGCCGTGGTGGCCAAAGACGTCGGCTTGCACCTTGAGGGTGTCGTCAACGGCGAATTGACCGCTGTCGGACGCGAGCACGCCCTGGTCGCCCACCTGGCCGCCCGATTCGGCATAGAACGGCGTGGTATCGAGAACGACAATGCCGCTCTGGCCGGCCGTGAGTTCCTGCACCGCGCTGCCGTCGGCGTACAGGGCCACCACGCGGCTGGCGTGCGCCAGGCTGTCGTAACCGACGAATTTGTTTTTCTCGCCGGTGTATTCGACGTTTTTCTGCTTGGCCCCACCAGCGCCCGCGCCGGCGAGTTCCTTCTGACGCGCCATGGCGACGTGGAAGCCGGCTTCGTCGAACTCGATATTGCGCTCGCGGCAGATGTCGGCGGTCAGGTCGAGCGGGAAGCCGTAGGTGTCGTACAGCAGGAAAGCGGTGGCGCCATCGAGCTTGCCAGCGTTCTTGGCCAACTGGGCTTCCAGCACTTTCATGCCGTTTTCAAGCGTTTTTCCGAAATTGACTTCTTCGCCTTCGATCATGTTGGCCACACGCGTCTTCACGGCGGCCAGTTCCGGATAGGCCGCGCCCATCTCGATGTTCAGGTCTTCCACCAGCTTGAAGAAGAACGGCTTGGTCTGGCCGAGCTTGTGGCCGTGACGCAGCGCGCGGCGGATGATGCGGCGCAGGACATAAGCACGACCTTCGCTACCCGGAATGACGCCGTCGACGATCATGAAGGCCGATGCGCGAATGTGATCCGCGATCACGCGCAGCGATTTGTTTTCGAGGTCGGTGGTGCCGGTTTCGCGCGCGGCGGCCTTGATCAATGCCTGGAACAGGTCAATCTCGTAGTTTGAGTGCACGTGCTGCAGCACGGCAGCGAGACGCTCCATGCCCATGCCGGTGTCGACGCACGGCTTCGGCAGCTTGTGCATGACGCCCGCTTCGTCGCGGTTGAACTGCATGAACACGAGGTTCCAGATTTCGATGAAGCGGTCGCCATCTTCGTCCGGCGAGCCTGGAGGACCGCCCGGAATGTCGGCGCCGTGGTCGTAGAAGATCTCGGTGCACGGGCCGCACGGGCCGGTGTCGGCCATCTGCCAGAAGTTATCCGACGCGTAGCGCGCGCCCTTGTTGTCGCCGATGCGGATGATGCGCTCTTTCGGCACGCCCACTTCGTTGGCCCAGATGTCGTAGGCTTCGTCGTCTTCCATGTAGACGGTGACGGTGAGCTTCTCTGACGGCAGGCCGTAGACCTTGGTCAACAGCTCCCACGCATAGTTGATGGCGTCGCGCTTGAAGTAGTCGCCGAAGCTGAAGTTCCCCAGCATTTCGAAGAAGGTGTGGTGACGCGCGGTGTAGCCGACGTTTTCCAGGTCATTGTGCTTGCCGCCGGCGCGCACGCAACGCTGCACCGAGGTGGCGCGCGTGTACGGACGGCTGTCGGTGCCGGTAAACACATCCTTGAACTGCACCATGCCGCTGTTGGTCAGCATCAGGGTGGGATCGTTGCCCGGTACGAGTGAGCTCGAACGGACAATCGTATGGCCTTTGGATTCGAAGAACTTCAGGAATTTGTCGCGGATTTCGGATGATTTCATGTCGTATGGGCGTGAGAGGGCAGCATGCTATAAAAAAACGATTATAGCGTATGCGACTGGAGTGAACACCGGGGTCAGGCAGCGCCAGCCGCGTCTTAAGCGAAATCCGGCCCGATCAGGTCGATGCGGTCGGTGCAGAAGGCATCCACGCCCCACGCAAGGATTTCGCGCGCGCGCGCCGGATCGTTGACGGTGTAGCAAAACAGCCCGTAGCCGGCCTCCTTGACCTGATGGGCCAGCGCTTCGTTCAGGTGTTTGTGGTTGGTGTGGATCGCCACCGCCTCAAGTTCGCGGGCCTGGGTTTGCCATTCCTCGCCCATGCGGTCGAGCAGCAAGGCGCGCGGCAGGTCCGGCGCCGCCTTCAGGGCAGCGGCCAGCGCCACGGAGCTGAAAGACGACAGCAGCGGTATCTGGCGCGGGTCGTCCTGCGCGATTTCCAGTCCGAACAAGGCGCGCGTGAGGCTGGCGACCGCCTTGCCCGTTTCCTCCTCGAATCCGGGGGCGGGCTTGATCTCGATATTCATCCAGATGCCGTGGTCCTTGCAGAACTGGACGAACTGGGTGAACAGGGGCACCGTTTCGCCCTTGTACTGCGCGCTGAACCAGTTGCCGGCGTCCATGGTGACCAGTTCGGCGGCGTCGTAGTCGAACACATTGCCCGAACCGGCGATGGTGCGCCCGAGATACGGGTCGTGCATGACGACCGGCACGCCGTCGCGCGCCAGCATGACATCGAATTCGACCGCGCGAAAGCCGTGCGCCAGGCCGCAGCGCAGGCCGGCAATGGTGTTTTCGGGCGCGAGCTTGCCGCCGCCGCGGTGCGCCAGGAAGTTGGGGTAGTTCCACATAGGCGCGAGCTTATCATGTTCCAAGGTCGGGAATGGATCGCTCATCGTAGAATCCGGATCGAAGTCGCGGTTTCGATGCAATACACCTCTCGAAGAGCCCGAGATCGTAAAAGCGCGCGCTCAACATCTGAAGCAAATATGTATTCGCCCTATTTCTAAACACAACACTTGAGGAAAATCAGCGCGGAAGTATTTCCCGATTATAAACTCACCCCTGCCAATAGCGGCTACCAAAAGGAGAAGCAAATGCAGGACTTAAATCTTGAAGAAATCGCGATGGTTTCGGGCGGCGAACGCCGCAGGTTTGACGTTATCTCGGGTGCACAGTCTGATTGGGGCCACCGCGCTAACGATATTGCCAACGGACTCGGAGAATTGGGTTCATCAATAGGCATCGCCATATACGACCTATTTCATTAACCTAGTGGTTTGACAATTTGATCCTGGAAAATATCGCGCCAAGTAATTTTGACGCGATATTGCCGTATCTAGCACCGCCAATCACAAATCAATGAATTATAAATAATAAAATGCAGACATACCAAATGACGTTGAAAATTTTACTTCTTATATTGGTTTTCAGCATGGTTTTGCGATCCATTTTATTTTTATCGATAACAGCGTATTGGCCCAGCGCTGCGTACTATGCCGACCATCTGTGCTCATCCATCATGTTCATTGCTATGGCGGCAGCGAGCTTCCATCAATTTAAAATAGACCGAGACAAACTTTCATTTATCGTGGGAGGAAAAATAACGATCTATCAGGTCGCACTTTCGGCAACCATTGCAATCTTATTGCTCATGCTCACCTTCGGTGAAAGTGCGATTTTCACGAAAACGGTGGCGCAGTACGACATTGAGGCGGCATATCGTCTAGGTAAGTTTCATGTTGAAGCATACAACTCTCATCCCTTCTTTTCGCTCCATGTCTTTACATTCATCATCTGCAGCGTAATTTTTCCCGCCATATTTGAAGAACTGTTTTTCCGTGGCTTAGTATTTCGCTCAATCAACAAAAACAAATCATTTTTTCTGAGTGCAGTGCTAACCTCAGCCATATTTACGGCAATTCATTTCTCAAAAACCCTATTTATTGGGACGTTCTTGTTTTCCTTGGCTTTGTCTTACCTTTATGCAATTACAGGTTCACTACGAACCTGCATGATCACGCATGCCACGTTCAACCTTCTCGCTTTCATAAGTCAATATTATTTCGACTTTCACCGCATCCGAAGCATCAACGAGCTGAACGAATGGCATCATTGGATACCTGAACTCTCCTTGCTCGCCGTAGCATTAATCGCGTTCGGATGGATGACTTACATATCAAAAGATGCAATTAAACAGGCGTCACTTCCCGCCCTGCCGCCTGTAGAGCATTCGGATGAACGGCAACGGCCTGCACATCGATACTCATCGTAGTCACCACATGTCAGCAGTTCAGCCCTCCGGATTTTTCGTCGCTTGGCAAGTATCAGCCAGATAAGCTATCTACACGATTGGATTCCACTGTTGGCCATGCAGGATTTGCCCTGAGGCGTGTAGCTTGCTCATCGTCCGGCTCAAAGAAGCAATGAGGCAGCCTACTCTTCCGCACCTACCTATTTAATCATTCTGAACCGGCGCCGGTACTCGGCCGGCGACTGCCCGACATTGCGCTTGAACAGGGCGCAAAAGGTCGCGACGTCCGCATACCCCACCCGTTCGGTCACTTGCGCCACGCTCAGCGAAGTCGATTCCAGCAGCGCCTTGCCGACGCGCGCCTGCTGCAAATACGCCAGCGGCGTTTGTCCCGTCTCTTGCTTCACTCTCCTAAGCAAGGTGCGGTCACTGACGTACAACGCCGCCGCAAGCTGTTTATGATTGTACGGCTCGGCCAACCGCTGACCGAGCCAGGCGTGCACGCTTGCAGCGAATGCGCCTTCCGGCCGCGCCAGCATGCGCGTATCGATGAACGGCGCCTGGCTGGCCCATCGATCGTCCAGCAAGCCCATGCGCGCCACTGCCCGCTGCACCTTGGCGCTCGCGCTCTGCCTGACCAGATGCATCGCCAGGTCGACGGCGGCACTGAAGGAGCCGGTGGTGACAACCCCGCCATCCTCGACCAGCATGGCCGCCGGATCGACCACGGCTGCGGGAAAACGCCGCGCGAGGTCGGGCGCGAACAGCCACGAGGTGGTGGCACGGCGCCCGTCCAGCAAGCCTGCATCGCCCAGCAGGAATGCGCCGACGCACACGGCGGCCACCGGCGTGCCTCTGGCGAACGCCTTGGCCAGATAGGCGATTTCGAGCGCAAGCGCGCTCATCGGCGCCGTGCAGGCATGACGGTCAGAGAGCTCCATGCCCGGCACAACCAGCAGATCCGGTCGCGCGAACGGTTTGCGCGTGCCGATCGGAATGCCGCCAGCCGCCGAGACTGGTGACGATCACCTCGAACAAGGGCGCGGCCGGCCCGTCGATCGCCACGGCGACCCGATTTGCCAGCAGCAAGGTATCGCACAGGCCGAACACTTCCATGCCCATGCAGCCGGAGTCGCCAGGATGGCGATGCGTTTCGTCTTCATGTGGCGAGTATGCCATTGAAAAGGGCGATATCGCCTCTTCACCGGCACCCTGAGCGCGCCGACAATGGCGCATCACTTCCGGGAGAAAATCATGCGATTGTCGATTGTATTGTTCGATGGCTTTACCGCGCTGGATGTCGTGGGCGGCTATGAAGTGCTGGCAAATATTCCCGGCATGGAGGTCGAGTTCGTCTCCGAGCGCGTGGGACTGGTCGCCAGCGATACCGGCCGCCTTGGCATGGCCGCCTACAGGACCTTCGAACAGTTAGACACCACCGATATCCTGTACGTGCCGGGCGGCCCCGGCGTCGCCGGCGTCGCCGGCGCGCTCGGCAACGCCGCGCTGATGGCCTGCGTGCGCCGCCTGCATGCGACAACGGCGTGGACGGTCAGCATCTGCAACGGGGCCGAAATCCTGGGTGCCGCCGGTCTGCTCAAGGGCAAGAAAGTCACGGCCAACTGGTTCGCGCGCGAGCACGTCGCCGCTTACGGCGCCCTGGTAGGCACCGAGCGCTATCAGCGCGATGGCAAGCTGATCACCGGTGCGGGCGTGTCGGCCAGTATCGATGCCGGCCTGTTCCTCGCATCACTGCTGGGCGGCGAGACCCTGGCCCGCACCATTCAGCTCGGCATCGAATACTACCCTGCTCCGCCCTTCGGCAGCGGCACGCCGGACGCGCAGCCGCAGGCCGCCAAAGACCTGATTCGCCACGTCGAGCAGCATGGTGCGCAGCGTCTGGCGGCGCGCGTCATCCCGTTCTGAAGCCGTGCCAGGCGGATGACTCGACTTCGCACGCCGGCGGGCCTGTACCGGAGCCTGATCGACACCAAGTTGCACTGGTTACGGCATGCGCAGGAAAGACAGTGGCGAACTGAGGTACACGAAGGCAGCGAGATTGCAGGCCACGGTGACCCAGAAGGCAAGTTGAAACGACCCCTTCGACGACTTGTGCCGCAGCCACTGCTGCGCCAGCACGGCGCCCGGCCAGCCGCAGCCCAGGCCGAGCAACAGCAAGGTGCGTTCGGGCGTGCGGCAGCCGCCGGCACGCGCCGCCGCCTTGTCAATCGCGTAGAGAGCAAAGCAGGCGCAGCTTGCCGCCACGTACACCATGCACAGCGACGCCGGAATATCCCAGGCGAGCACGGCGCCCGCGAACACGGCGCCAAACATCAGAATCGACAGGTAAGGCATCAGCGTGGCCGTCAGTAAAAACCGCCAGCTTAGAGTGGGCCGGATTGGCGCGCAACCATTTCCGGTAAATCGAGGAATATTGCTCGATTGGCAGCTTAAAGCGCATCACGGTGCGCTGCCGAACAGATGGTACGCCCGCACCAGCCTAAGCTCCGGCATCGGCTTCGCGCAAACCAGTGCAGCGATGCTTTTCTAATCCAAGTGGAGGGTGTATGGCTTTCGATTTAGGCAATCTACTACAGCAATACCTGGGCGGCGCAGCCAACAACAACGGCGCGCGCGCGTTCGACGACTTCGACCAGGTGGCGCAGAACGCGCCGCGTAGCACGGTGGCCCAGGGCGTGTCGGAAGCATTGCGATCCGACCAGACCCCGCCATTCCCGCAGATGATCGGCCAGCTGTTCGGCCATAGCGACGCCAACCAGCGTGCCGGCATGCTCAACCAGCTGATCAGCAACGTGGGCCCCGGCCTGCTCAGCTCGATCGCGGGCGGCACCCTCGGCAACCTGTTCCGTGGCGGCGAGACCCCGGCCGCGATTACGCCCGAACAAGCGGCCCAGCTCACGCCTGAGCAAGTCCAGCAAATCGCGGAAGATGCCGAACGCAACAATCCGAGCATCGTCGACCGCATGGGCGACTTTTACGCCGAGCACCCGACCCTGGTCAAGACCATCGGCGGGGCCGCACTGGCCATCGTGCTCGGCCGCGTGGCTGAAGGCATGCGCCACTAAGCAATTCCGTATTCAACCATTCACCAACAACTAAAAAGGTCACTCATGGGCATTCTCACCAATATCTTCCGCAAAATCTTCCCGTCGTCGCACCCAGCCGTGCAGCCGACCTCGCCTGCGGCCGTGCCACCGGCATCGATGCCGTCGACCGGCGCAGCGCCGGGCGCAGCACCCCAGGCATCGGCCCCGGCGCCGGCCGCGCCGATGGAACAGATAGACGTCGAAGCCATCCTCAGCGGCATGCCGCAGAGTCAGACCCTGAACTGGCGCACCTCGATCGTCGACCTGCTCAAGCTGCTGAACCTGGACAGCAGCCTGCAGTCGCGCAAGGAACTGGCGAACGAGCTCGATTACACCGGCGACACCAGCGATTCGGCGTCAATGAATATCTGGCTGCACCGCCAGGTGATGAACAAGCTGGCGGCCAACGGCGGCAAGGTGCCGGCCGACCTGAAGGACTGATTCGCGCTGGCGGGACTGCGCTTCCGCCGCCAGACGAAAAAAACGCCGCCGGGCAATCAACCCGGCGGCGTTTTTCTCGTCGGCGCCGATCATACAGCGCCAAAAACGACAACGCGACGCCGATTCAGGACCGGCGCAGCGAGGGAACTCAGGCTTTTTTGTTGCGGCGAACGGTAGCGCCGACGACTGCCAGGCCCAGCAGGAACAAGGCGTAGGTTTCCGGCTCCGGAACCGGGGTCACGTCGACCGACACGGCATCGAGGTAGGAACCGTAGGTTGGCGACGAGCTCGGGCCGACCGATTCAAAACGCAGCTTGGTGAGCGGACTGGTAGCGACCAGGTCGGTGATGCTGAACAGGCTCCACTGGCCGGTGGTGCCGCCCATCAGCAGCGAATCGTTCAGCTTGGTGTCGCCCCAGTACACATTCATCGCGCTGTTGGCGTGACCGGCGGTGTCCGGACGGCCCGAGTACGCGAACGAGACCGAGTAGGTGCCGGCAACCGAGGTGTCGATCATCTGCCATACCGAGCTCAGGCCGGTGCTGTTCAGTTCCAGGTACTGGCGGCCATTGGCTGCGTACGGATTGAAACCGGCGACGCCGCCCTGCTTGGCGCCCTTTTGGATTTCAAAAATGCCGTTGCTGGAATTCCAGCCGGTCACGGCATTGAAATTCTGCCACGAACTTGCAGTCTTGTTGACTTCAAAGCTGCCGTTGACCACGAGGTCGGCGCGCGCTGCGCCACTGGCGAACATGGCGGCGGCAAACAAGCCGCTCAGGAGTACTGATGATTTCATTTAAATCCTAATGGGTGATTACTAAAACGAAAGTATTGTTACGTAATTGATAGCGAATCATATCATTGATCCATATCATCTTTGTACTCAGCTAACAAAAATTTCCTGTTTGCTAGCAATTTCTCGTTGTTTTTTGCCATCGACTTGTGCAAACCGAAAGACAAACTGAACTTTTCGGCGCTGCCCGGTATCTAATTTCTAAAATTGCTTAAATATCACGAGTGAACTTATGCCATCAATCGACAGCGACGCAGCACACCCGCCGCTTGCCCTGTGGGGCGGGCTCGAATGTACGGTCAATCGCGTGGGAGACGACTACTTCAGCCAGATAGAAAGAAATGGCCATCACGGCCGCAGCGACGATGTTGCGCGCTTCAGCTCCCTGGGCATCAGCACCATCCGCTACCCGCTGCTGTGGGAACGCGTGGCACCTGGCGGACTGGCCAGCGCCGACTGGTCCTGGGCCGACGAACGCCTGACCGCCTTGCGCGAAGCCGGCATCAGTCCCATTGCCGGGCTGGTACACCACGGCAGCGGCCCGCGCGACACCTGCCTGACCGACCCCACCTTCGCGACCGGGCTGGCGCAATACGCCGGCGCCGTGGCCGCGCGCTACCCCTGGATCGACGCCTATACGCCCGTCAACGAGCCGCTGACCACCGCGCGCTTCAGCGGCTTGTACGGCCTCTGGTATCCGCACGGGCGCGACGACCGCACCTTCCTGCAGGCGCTGCTGATCCAGTGCCGCGCAACCGTGCTGGCCATGCGCGCCATCCGGCGCGTCAATCCGCGCGCGCGCCTGGTCCAGACGGACGACCTTGGCAAAACCTACAGCACGCCCGACATGGCCCGCTGCGCCGCGTTCTACAACGAACGGCGCTGGCTGGCCTGGGACTTACTATGCGGCAAAGTGGGACCGGAGCATGCGCTGTGGGGCTACATGACGGGCCACGGGGCCCAGCCGGCCGAGCTGCTCTGGTTCCGCGACAATCCCTGTCCGCCCGACCTCATCGGCGTCAATTACTACGTGACCAGCGAACGCTGGCTCGACCACCGGACCGAGCGCTACCCGGCGCACTTTCGCGGCCATGCGGACGGCGTGCCCTGCGCCGATATCGAAACCGCGCGCGCCCTGGCCACGCCCACGCCCGGCATCGGCCCGCTGCTGCAAGAAATCTGGGACCGCTACCGCATCCCGCTGGCGGTCACCGAAGCGCACATCGACGCCAACCGCGAAGACCAGTTGCGCTGGCTGCTCGAAGTGTGGGAAGCGGGACAGCAAGCCCGGCGCAACGGCATCGACCTGCGCGCCGTGACTGTCTGGGCGCTGCTCGGCTCGTTCGACTGGAACAGCCTGGTCACGCAATGCCGCGGCTACTACGAGCCGGGTCCGTTCGACGTGCGCTCGCCGCTTCCGCGCCCCACCGCCCTGGCGGCCATGATGCGCGAACTGGGCAGCGGCCGGGCGCCCTCGCACCCCGTGCTGCGCGGCCAGGGCTGGTGGCGCCGCGCCGGGCGCTGCCTGTGCCCGCCCGTGTCCACGCCGGAAGCGCTCACTTCCATTACGGCCGACGGCCACAGCCTGGTCGGCACTGCCTCGGCACCGATCCTGATCACCGGCGCCACCGGCACGCTGGGGCGCGCCTTCGCCCGCATCTGCGAGCGCCGCAATCTGGCCTACCGCCTGCTCAGCCGCCAGGACATGGACATTGCCGACCCTGTTTCGGTCGAGCAAGCCATGCAGCGCTACCAGCCCTGGGCCGTCATCAACGCCAGCGGCTACGTGCGGGTGGACGAGGCTGAAAACGATGTGGAACGCTGCTTTCGCGAAAACGTCGCCGGCCCGGCAGTCCTGGCCGCCGCCTGCGCGCGCCACCAGGTGCACCTGACCACCTTCTCAAGCGATCTGGTATTCGATGGGAGCCGGCAGTGTCCGTATGTGGAAAGCGACACCGTGGCGCCGATCAACATCTACGGCAAAAGCAAGGCGGCCGCCGAGCTCACCGTGCTCGACCGGCACCCGGGGGCGCTGGTGGTGCGCACCAGTTCCTTCTTCGGCCCCTGGGACAGCTACAACTTCGTGACCCAGGCGCTGGCCAGCCTCGAAAGCGGCGCGCCGTTCGCCGCCGCCAGCGACATCACGGTCACGCCAACCTACGTGCCCGACCTGGTCAACACCTGCCTCGATCTTGCCATCGACAAGGAACGCGGAATATGGCACCTGACCAACGGCCATCCGCTCACCTGGGTCGAACTGGCGAGCATGGCGGCGGGGCAGGCCGGGGTGGACACCAGCCGGCTCGAAGCACAATTGAGTGCCAACTGCCGCTACATCGCCGCGCGCCCCGCCTACAGCGCGCTGCACACCGAGCGCGGCATCCTGCTGCCGGGCCTGGACAATGCGATCGGGCGCTTTTTGCAGATGCGCGGCGAGAGCGTGGAGCTGGAACAGGCGATCCATTGCACCGACACGCGCCAGCAAGCCAACGCCGGGAGGCGCCAGCAAGCCAGCTGACTATCTCAAACGAGCGGCCAGAACCACACTTCGCCCGCTTGCCAGTAGCACTGGCTTCCGCAGGCCGGGCCATCGACCGTGTGCGGGTCCGGGAAGACGATATCGATATGTCCTTCTTCGGGCCCGCTGCCATCCTGGATGTGCCAGAACGATACGATGCCGCTGCGCCTGCCGATGGCCTGGCGCGCCTGCCCGCCGCGATGAACTTCCGGCAGGCCCAGCAGGTTGCGGCGCTGCAGCAGGATCGACAGGCGCGCGTGGCCGGGTTCGATGAGGCTGCCCTTGTGCTCTCCCTTGAGGATGGCCAGCCGGCCGGGAATGCGCATGCCGGAGCGCACCAGTGCCAGGCTGACGCGGGTGGCGCAGGTATTCTGATAGGCAGTCACGCCGACTAGGGCATCCCAGCCGATTGCCTTGTACAGGGCAGTGCGGTCGACGCTCGCGCGGGTGGGATAGTTGTCGCGCACGGTGAAAAACGAGGGCTTCATGCTGGAACTCCGATGAGGCGGCAGGTCAGTCATATTGCCTCACGGATACAACCTAGCGTTTGCGCCGCCGCAAGCGAAGCGCATCGCCAGCCACACCCTTGCCGTCTAAATGCCACTCAGCCCGCTGTTTCAATCCGCTGCCAGCTCCGTCAGCCCTGCTAGCCCCGCCAGCCTTGCCAGCCCCGCCAGCCTCGCTAGCCGCATCAGCCGCGTCAGCCCCGGCAGTCTCGCCAGGCCCGTCAGCCCCCGTCAGCCCCCAGCCCCGTCGCACCCGCGCAGGCGGGTGCCCCAAGTTTCCAGCTCAGTCATTAACATCAAACATGCCTTCCAGCAGCCATGCCAGGGTCACTGTGGCGATGCAGCGCCCCCACCCGAGCGGCATGCAACACGCCAGCCCCGTGTGGCGGTCGGGCAGCGCCACCAGACCCCGCCGCCCCGCCCCACTGTTATAGAATGGCAAGAGCGATCAACTACCCGACAGGCCCCACCCCGTGCAAGAGCAACACGCCTTCCCCTTCCTGAGGGAAATCCTCCTGTTCCTCTCGCTCGCGGGCATCCTGATTCCGACCCTGCAGCGCCTGCGCATCAACCAGGTGCTCGGCTTCCTGGCCGTGGGCGCCCTGCTCGGCCCGTTCGGCCTGGGCCTGTTCGCGGACACCCATCCATGGCTGGCCTACCTCACCTTCCCGCGCGCCGAAGGCGTGGTCGCGCTGGCCGAACTGGGCGTCATGTTCCTGATGTTCATGATCGGCCTGGAACTGTCGGCCGCCCGCCTGTGGGCGCTGCGTCGCTGGGTGTTCGGCGCCGGCACGGCCCAGGTCTGCATCAGCGCCGCCCTCCTCGGCGCCGTCATCTACCTGCTGGGCTACCGCACGGAAAGCGCCGTCATCCTCGGCATCGTGCTCTCGCTCTCGTCCACCGCCGTGGTCATGCAGCTGATGAACGAACAGCACAGCACCGACACCCCGCTCGGCCAGGCCGGTTTTTCCATTCTCATGCTGCAGGATCTGGCGGTGGTGCCGCTGCTGATTCTGATCGGCGTCATGGCCAAGGGCGAAAGCGACGGCATATTCTCGCTGGTGGCCATCACCATGGCCAAGGCGGCGGCCGCCATCGCGCTGATCTACCTGGTCGGCGGGCGCCTCGTCCATCCCCTGTTCCGCATTTTCACGCGCCACCGCCAGCCCGATGTGTTCATGGCGCTGGTGCTGCTCACGACCCTGGGCATCGCCGGCCTGAGCGCGGCGGCGGGCCTGTCGATGGCGCTCGGCGCCCTGATTGCCGGCCTGCTGCTGGCCGAAACCGAATTCAAGCATGAGGTCGAACTCATGGTCGAGCCCTTCAAGGGCTTGCTGATGGGCTTGTTCTTCATGACGGTCGGCATGGGCATGGACGCGCGCCAGATCATCGATGCGCCGCTGTGGCTGGCCGGCGCCGTGTTCGGGCTGATCGCCATCAAGGCCTTGGTCATCGCCGTGCTGTTCCGCATCGGTGGGCTCAGCTGGGGGCGCGCGGTCGAAGGCGGCCTGCTGCTCGGGCAGGGCGGCGAATTCGCCTTCATCGTGATCGGCTACGCCACCGCCAGCAAACTGGTCGACGCCGACCTCGGCGCGCGCGTGATGCTGGCCGTGGGCCTGTCCCTGTTCGTCACCCCCATGCTGGCACGCCTGGGGCGCGAGATCGGCACGCGCTGGGAGCCGCGCGACGACGGCCAGGCCGCCACGCCCGACCAGGCCGCGCTGAGCGCCGCGCGCGGCCACATCATCATCGCCGGCTTCGGGCGCGTGGGCCAGCAACTGGCCAAGCTGCTCACGGCCGAAGGCATCGGCTACATCGCCTTCGAGAACGACGCGCGCCTGGCCACCAAAATGCATGGCGAAGGCTTGCCGGTCTACTTCGGCAATGCCGCGCGCGCCGAGCTGCTGCGCCACGTGAATGCGGGCGAGGCGCCCGCCATCGTGCTGACGATGGACCATCCCGCGTCGGCCCTGCACGCGGTGCGCGGCATCCGGCGCGAATTTCCCGACGTGCCGCTGCTGGTGCGCTCGCGCGACGAACAGCATGCGCGCGCCCTGAAACGCGCCGGCGCCACCATCGTGGTGCCCGAAACGCTGGAAGCCAGCCTGCAGCTGTCCGCCTTCGTGCTCGAAACGCTCGGCATGGACGAAGAACGGGTCGACCGCATCGTCGACGATGAGCGCGACCTGTTCCTGGCAACGCTCGACGCCGAAATCCGTACCCATCAATGAAACGGGATGCGATAATCATTTCATGAAAAAACTGGTCCTGCGCCTGTCGGTCCTGTGCGTGCTGCTGGTAGCAAAGCCCGCCGCTGCCGAAGTGGTCACCGTCTACACCAGCGCCAATTTCGCGCCGCTGATGCTCGGTGACGGGCGTGGCATGTACCCGGACCTGATCGGCTACCTGAACCAGCGCAAGCTGGGCAAGCTTACTTTCAAGCTGCAGTTCATGCCGCGCAAGCGCCTCCAGGTCAAGCTCGAAGACGGCAGCATCGACGGCATGGTCATCGGCATGATGCCCGAATGGTTCGACGACGTGGAGCAGAAAAAGTATCTGTGGTCGGCGTCGTTCGCGGCCGACCGTTACGCGCTGGTGTCGCTGGCGGCAAAACCGGTCAGCCCGGATGCACCGGCGAGCCTGGTGGGCGCCTCGGTCGGCGTCACCCTCGGCTACCACTATCCCGGTATCGACGCCTGGCTGGCCAGCTCGCGCATGCTGCGCAGCGAAGGCGCGAGCGACGAGAAAAACCTGGAAAAGCTGCTGCTCGGGCGCCTCGATTGCGTGATCGTGGCCGAGTCGATGGCGCGCTACTTCATGCGCGCGCACGGCATGTCGTCCAAACTGCACCTGGCCACCCTGGCCAGCCCGCCCACCGAAAGGCGCATGCTGGCGCCGCACAGCCACGCCGTCGCCTTCGGCAAAATCGCGCCGGTGCTCAAAAAACTCAAGGACGATCCGGCCTGGCAGCGCATCGTCGCCACCTACCAGTAAATTACCTGAGCACCTTGAGCGCGGCCTGCACACCCCACCACGCCGCTTCCTCGAACACCGAAAAGCCCGACAGGTCGGCGTGCGCGAACACGATCGGCCCATCGGCTTCGCGCAAGGCCTTCAGGCCCGCATTGCTGCGAAAGCCCGGCAGCGGCACCGCCATCGCGTGGCCGCGCAGGGTGATGTCGACCCGCTCCACGCAAGCGGCGAACTTCCAGCCGTAGGCGCTTTTCAGGTCGGCGCTGGCCAGCGCCACCAGCTCTTCGCCGCTGGCCGTCATCATCCACTTGCGCGCCGCGTCGGGCGTACGGTCCGACAGCGCCACGTAGGCGCTGAACACGGTCTTGGCCGGCGGCGCCACGCGGATATCCTGGTGGGTCGAGACCACATAGCCCAGCCCCGGCTCCTGGTACACCACGTTATCCCACGCCAGCGGCGCGTGCGGCAGCTCGCGCGGGAAGTCCTTCATGAGGAAATTGGCCACCATCCACGGTGCATACGACGGCGTGTGGCGCTTCGCATCGAAGCCGTAGGTGGCGATATCCTCGACCACGCGCGCGGCCACGTACAGCGGCATCGCACACACCGCCTTGCGCGAGCGCACCAGGTAACTGCGCGCCACGCCGCCTTCCAACGTGAAGCACAGCGCTTCCACGCCCGATCCGGTGCGCTTGAGCGAGACCGCGGTGCCGGCCCGGCGCCGCACGCTTGACGCCGCGGCCAGTTTGTCGGCCACCACCTGCATCCCGCCCGGCCAGGTCAGCCAGGCGCCGTTGCCGGCGTTGGCTGCCTGTCCCCAGCGGCTGCAGTAGTAATGCAGCCCGGCCCACGCAGAGACCTTGTCGTAACGGGTGCCGTAGTCGTCGCGGCAGCAGTAGTTCAGATACCAGTGCAGGGTCGGCGAGCGGTAGCCCTGCTGGTCCAGCCAGTCCTTGAGCGTGATACGGTCGAGCGCATCGAACACCGGGTCGAGCGACGAGGTCACGGTCGGGAAGACGAATGCACGCTTGCCGTCGGCCCCGCGCAGCTTGCGCAGGCGTTCGACCTCCGCGAAAAAGCGCTTATGCTCGGCCAGCTCCTGCGCCGATACGCCGTCGGTCGGAATGAAGCCTTCCTGCCATTGGCCGTTGAACAGCAGCCGCTCTTCCGGACCGTGCAGGACGTAGCGCTCGTCGTAGTAGGGTTTTTCACCGTACGGGTCGCGCTCGATGATGCCAAGGTCGAACAGGATCTCGCGCACATGGACCGACTCCGGCGACGGCAGCGGCAGATAATGGCCGCCGGTAGGATAGGCCAGCTCGCCGAAATGGCCGCCGGCGGCGTTCCCGAACGGTTGCGGACCGTCGATCATCAGCACCTTGCGCTGCCCTTCGCGTTCCAGCTTCCACGCCGCCGTCAGGCCGGCGATGCCGGAGCCGAGGATCATGATGTCGGTGTCGATCACTTCGCCCGGCGCCGGCAGCCTGCCGCGCTCGCGCAAAAAGTGGCCCTCCGTGCGGCCCGGATAATGCACGGTGGGCGCAATTTCGAGCCAGCGCTGGAAGCCGGCCGCGCTCACCGCCGCCGCCCCCACCCCGCCGGCCAATGCCAGGAACGAGCGCCGGTCCATCAGCGGATCACCCTGCCCCAGTCCTGCTCGAACTCGTGCACCAGCGACTGCGTATTGAGCCGGTTCGGCGGCATCTCCAGGCGCTTCATATCGGGCGGGAAGGCGAACATTTCGCGCGTGGTCGCTTCGTTCAGGTAGCGCATCGGCAGCCGGTAGCTGGTGGGCGGCACATACTCCTGCTCGGGCGAGGCCATGATGAAGCCCCACTCGCCGAACGACGGCACATATGCATGGAAGGGATAGGTACGCATGCCGACCTCGCGCAAGGTCGCCTCGATGGTCCAGTAGGCGTGCGGCGCGAAGAACGGCGAGGTCGATTGCACCACCACCAGCCCCTTGGCCGCCACGTGCTTTTTCACCATGCCGTAAAACGGTACCGAATACAGTTTGCCGAGCGCGAAGCTGGACGGGTCGGGAAAGTCGATGATGGCCGCGTCGAACATCTCGCGCGTGTTCTGCAGCCAGATCGCGGCGTCGGCGTTGACGACTTTCACGCGCGGGTCCGAGAACGAGCCGCCATTGAGCTTGACCAGCTCCGGACGGGTGGTGAAGGCCTGCGTCATGGCAGGGTCCAGGTCGACCACGGTGACCTGTTTGATGTTCGGGTAACGCAGCACTTCGCGCAGTGCCAGGCCGTCGCCGCCGCCCAGTACCAGCACGCTGCGCGCCCACGGCAAGGCTTGCAGCGCCGGGTGAACCAGCGCTTCGTGATAGCGGTATTCGTCGCGCGAGGAGAACTGCAGGTTGCCGTTGATGTACAGGCGCATGTCGTCCTTCCAGCGCGTGATCACCAGGCGCTGGTATGGCGTGGTGGTGGAGTACACGATTTCGTCGCCGAACAGGCCGTGTTCGCCCCACTGCACCATGCGGTCCGACAGCGCGAAGCCCATCACCAGCGCGAACATGACAAACGAGGCGCGCAGCACGCGCCCGCCGATATTGGTCAGTTCGGCGCGGAACACGTACAGGGTCCAGAAGCCCACGCCGACGTTGAGCATCCCGAACAAAAAGCCGGTGCGCACCAGCCCCACGTAAGGTGCCAGCACCAGCGGAAACAGCAGCGACACGGCCAGCGCGCCAAGATAATCGAAGGTCAGCACGCGGCTCACCAGGTCATTGAATGCGGTGTCGCGCGCGTTCAGCGCGCGCATCACGAGCGGCACTTCCATGCCCACCAGCGCGCCGATCATGAACACCAGCACGTACAACAGGGTGCGAAACGGGGCCGTCATCCATGAAAATGTCATGAACAGCAGCGCCGCCGACACCCCGCCGATCAAGCCCACTGCCAGCTCGATGTCGATGAAACGCGACAGCACATCCTCTTCCGCGACGTACTTCGAAAAGTGCGCGCCGACCCCCATGGCGAACAGGTAGCAGCCGATGATGGTGGAGAACTGGAGGATCGAGTCGCCCAGCAGATAGCTGGACAAAGCGCCGGCAATGAGTTCGTAGGCCAGCCCGCAGGAGGCCACCACGAAGACAGAAAGTATCAAAATTCGTTTGGTCATGTAGTATCTTTTGTTCTAAGATCGTCGTTTGCCGCCATCCTGGCCATCTTCATGGGGAAATCTCGTGCCCGCCATCCTAAACTATCTGCTCCACCTTGCAACAGCGGTTGCCATGGTAATGGCGTTTTTTGTCATTTATACGCGCCTGACCCCTTTCAATGAAGTGGCGCTGATCCGTGGCGGCAACCACGCGGCCGCATTGTCGCTCGGCGGCGCGCTGATCGGCTTTTCGCTGACGATCGCCTCGGCCCTGCTGCATACCCCCGACTACTACAAGTTCCTCGAATGGGCGGCCGGCGCGATGCTGGTCCAGGTGCTCGCTTATAACATCGCCACGCGCCTGCTGAAAATGTCGAAGGACCAGATCGAGGCCGACAACTCGGCCTTCGGCGGCCTGCTGGGCGCCATTTCGGTGTCGATCGGCCTGGTCAACGCCGGCGCCCTGTCCTGACCCGCCCTCATTCAACGCATTCCTACCGGAGACCGACATGTCCCTTGGCTCATTCATCAAGAAGCAGTTTATCGACGTCCTGCAATGGAACGAAGAGAACGACGGCGTACTGGCGTGGCGCTTTCCGATGCAGGACTTCGAAATCCAGAACGGCGCCATCCTCAATGTGCGCGAGTCGCAGATGGCGCTGTTCGTCAATGAAGGCAAGATCGCCGACGTCTTCGGTCCCGGCACCCACAAGCTCACCACCAACACCCTGCCGGTGCTGACCAACCTGAAAAACTGGGACAAATTCTTCGATTCGCCGTTCAAGTCGGACGTGTACTTCTTCAGCACCCGCGTGCAGACCGGCCGCAAATGGGGCACGCCGCAGCCGATCACGATTCGCGACGCCGACTTCGACATGATCCGCGTGCGCGCCTTCGGCATGTACTCGTACCGCGTTGCCGACCCGCGCCTGTTCTTCACCGAAATCAGCGGCACGCGCGACGTCTACACGCGCGACGATGTCGAAGACCAACTGCGCGGCATCCTGCTGGCCACCATGGCCACCTCGCTCGGCACCGCCAAGGTCGCCTTTCTCGACATGGCCGCCAACCAGGCGCTGATGGCGCAGCAGGTCAAGGGCGACCTGTACGCCGCCTTTGCGCGCTACGGCGTGGGGCTCGATGAATTCAACGTCGCCAGCGTCAGCCTGCCGGAAGAACTGCAGGCCGCGCTCGACGAGCGCATTTCGGCCGGCATGAAAGGCGGCCTGTCGGGCGAGAAGATGAGCGGCTTCACCCAGTTCCAGGTTGCCAGCAGCATCCCGCTGGCGGCCCAGAACGAAGGCGGCCTGGCCGGCATCGGCGCGGGCCTGGGGGCCGGCGCGATGCTGGGCCACGCCATGGCGCAGGGCATGAGCGGCTCGATGATCCCGCAGGTGCCGCCAGCGCCGACCGCGCCCTTGCAGCCCGCCATGCCGGAAGTCGATCCGATCGAGGAGCGCCTGCTCAAACTCAAGGGATTGCTCGACAAGGGCCTGATCTCGGAAGACGATTACAACAGCACCAAGACGGAGCTGCTCAAAAAACTGATCGGCTAAGCCGCTGTCCATGCAAATCGTTTCCTGCCCAAGCTGTGGCGCCGAAGTCAAGTTCAAATCGCACGCCGCCGTCATGGCGGTGTGCGAGTTTTGTCGCGCCACCCTGCTCAAGGATGCCGAATCGGTCAAGAACCTGGGCACCATGTCGTCGGTGCTGGAAGACTACTCTCCGATCCAGATCGGCACCACCGGGACCGTCGGCGCGCGCAATTTCACGGTGGTCGGGCGCATCCAGCTGCGCTACGCCGAAGGCATGTGGAACGAATGGTATGTGCTGTACGGCGACGGCGGCAACGGCTGGCTGGGCGACTCCTCGGGCCTGTTCACCATCACCGCCGAACGCAACGTCGCCGTCGCCCTGCCCGGCTTCGACGCAATCCACGTTGCCAACGCCTACCACATCGACGATCAGCGCTACCTTGCGTCGGAAAAGCGCAGCGGCGAATGCATCGCCGGCCAGGGCGAACTGCCGTTCCGGGTCGGCACGGGCTGGCGCATCCGCGTGGCGGACTTTCGCAGCGGGCCGCGCTTCCTGACGCTCGACTACACCGATGGCGAAACGCCGGTGGTGTACACGGGGGTGGCAGTCACGCTGGCCGAAATGCGCTGCCAGCTGCTGCGCGACGATGAACAGATCAAGGCCAGCGCGGGCAAATACCGGGGCAAGGTCGATGCGCTCGACTGCCCCTCGTGCGGCAGCACCATCAGCTATCTGCCGGGCGTGGCGACCAACCTGGTTTGCCCGTCCTGCGCCGCCCAGCTCGACGCCGCGGGCCCCGAGGCCAGCGTTCTGGCAGCCGGCGACAAAGTCGCGCAGATGCGCACCACGATCGAGATCGGCGCCAAGGCTAACATCCACGGCAGCAAGTGCACCGTGATCGGCGCCATGATCCGCGCAAACAGCAGCGACTCGCAATGGACTGAATACCTGGTCTATAGCGTCAACGCCAACTTCTTCTGGCTGATCGAAAGCGATGACGGCTGGTATCGGGCCGACGTCATGACCCACTGGCCGGCATGGCATCCGACTGCGTCCGAACTGGCCAGGGCCGACAAGGTCGACTACGAAAAAACCGATGACTACATCGCGACCGTGGTGGCGGCGGCTGGCGCGTTCAACTGGCGCGTGGCGGTGGGCGACACCGTGCACGTGATGGAATTCGCGCATGGCAAAAGCAGCCTGGCGGCTGAAATCAGCGCCGCGGAAATGACCTGGTCACGCTCCAAGCCGGTCGCAGCCGACCAGGTCACGGCCTGGTTCAGCAAAGCGGTAAAGAAAACGCGGCCTCCCAAGGTCCGCAAGCGCGCTCCGGCATCGGGGCCGACGCTGTCCGGCACACTGGGCAAATTCTTCTGGTGGCTGCTCGGGTTGAACCTGATTCCGCTGCTATTTAACTTCGGCGCGACCGCCATGTACCTGATCATGGCCTTGCTGGCCATTTGTATTCCGGCGATGTTCACCAATGTCGCCGGCAAGGATGATGAATGAACGAAAAATATATTCTGTACGCGATCGCAGTGGCGATACTTACCACGATCATCAGCTGGATCAGCATGTTCGACTCGTCGAGCAATGGACACGGAGGCGGTCGCGGTGGCAGCAGCTGGAGTTCCAGCAGCGGCAGTTACGGCGGCGGTTCGGGTGGCGGGCATAAGTGATCACGCACGCGCACCGTCCGGCCGGCATTCACCTGCTGATTGATTTTCACGGGATCGATCCGGCCCTGCTGACCGTAACCGCCGATATCGACGCGCTGCTGCGCGCAGGCGCCGAGGCCGCAGGTGCGCGGATCTTGCACAGTCATTTCCACAGCTTCGGCGAGGCGATGGGAGTGACCGGCGTGGTGCTGCTGGCCGAGTCACATATTTCGGTCCATACGTGGCCGGAGTACGGGTTCGCGGCGGCGGATATTTTCATGTGCGGGGATGCGCAGCCGCAGCTGGCGTTGCAGGTAATCGAGCTGGCGTTGAAGCCGACGTCGCGCGTGGTGCAAACCATCGAGCGCGGTGTCGCGCAAGTCGCGGCGGGTTAAGTCACCGCAAAACTGTACATCCGCCGCAGCCTTTGCCCCGGCGCCAGCATCGTCAAGCCATGCCTTGCCGGCCCACCGGCCATGTTATGCGCGTTGATCAGGTGGTCCACCGGCTCGAAGCAGAAAAAATCCCCGCCGGCCGGCGCATACACAATGTAATACCCACTATCGGCGGCGATCGCCAGGTTCAAGCCGCTCTCGGGCCAGTGAATGCGCGCCTGCCCATCCCAGCCCACGAACACATTGTCGATCAAGCCATCAGGCAGCGCGCAGGCACGGTCGAACGACCATGCCTGCGGGATCGCTTCCGCATGCGACGGCAGCTTGTCGGCACCGGCCATCCACACGCTGCGCGCCGCCGCCTGCAAAGTCGTGCCAGGACTGCGCGGCATCCACGGATGCAAGCCCAGACCGAACGGCAGCGCCAGTGCGCCGGTATTGGTCACTTCCAGCGTCACCACCAGTGCATTACCGCGCAAGGCATATTCCAGCGCGGCGCGGTAGGCAAACGGCGTGCCGTCGCGGCGCTCGAGCATCAGCAGCACCTGGCTGGCCGACTGGAACGCCACCGTCCATGGCCGCTGCCAGCCCTCGCCATGAATCGGAAACGGATCGCCTTCGCGGTTGGGCGCGATGTCGTAACGCTGGCCGCCGCATGAAAAACCACCCGCCATCCGGTTCGACCACGGCACCAGCGGAAAGCAGGCCAATTGATTAGGACGGGGCGCCGCATCGCCCCCGCCATACGGCCGCAGCACCGGAACTGGCGCGCCAGCGCCGCCAATCCAGTCCAGACGCGACAAAGCGCCGCCGAAACCCGGAAGGATTTCGGCGGAGAGCTGCGCGTTACGCAGAACCAGCGACGACAGGCTAGTTATATTGAGGCCCGGTCAAAAGAAAACCGCCACCCTGGAAGGTAATGGTGATGTCATCGGCCGGCGCGTAGTTGCCGTTGTCGGGGAACTTGTACTCGAACTGGGTCGAGCTGTCCTTGGCCACGAAACCGAGGTGGCGCGATTTGCGGTCGTCCCACCATTTGGCCTTGTTGTCCGACACGCCAAAGGCGATGGTATGGCCCACGCGCGCGGCAAACAGCGAGCAGCGCAGCGCTTCGACCAGGTCGTCGGCGCTCAGGTAGGTGATCATCATGCGCGGATTGGCCGGCTCGGGGAAGCAGGAGCCGATGCGCAGGCATACGGTTTCGATGCCGAAGCGGTCGTAGTAGTAGCGCGACAGCGATTCGCCGAACACCTTGCTGACGCCGTACATGCCATCAGGGCGCGGCGGCATGTCGGCGTCGACCAGGTCGGTGGTCTTGTAGAAGCCCATCGTGTGGTTCGAGCTGGCAAACACCACACGCTTGACGCCCGTCTTGTGAATCGCTTCGTACAGATTGGCCATGCCGAGAATATTGGCTTGCATGATCGCGTCGAACGGCGCTTCGGTCGAAATGCCGCCGAAGTGCAGCACCGCGTCCACGCCTTCCATCAGCGCCAGCACGGCGGCTTTGTCGGCCAGGTCGCACTGGAGCACCTCTTCGCCTTCGCCGGCCGGGCCGACATCGGCCAGGTCGGACAGGCGGACGATGTCAGCCCATGGTTTGATGCGCTCGCGCAGCAGGCGTCCGAGGCCGCCGGCGGCGCCGGTCAGCAGAATGCGTTTGAATGGTTTGCTCATGATCAGGTCACCGGTGCAGGATTGAAAAGGGTCAGGGCATTGTGCAGCTTCCAGTGTTCGGCCCAGGTCTTGCTGCCGCTGGCGACATCGAGCATCAGCTTGAACAATTCCCAGCCGACGTCTTCGATGCTCGCTTCGCCACTGGCGATGCGGCCCGCGTTCACGTCCATCAGGTCGTGCCAGCGGCGCGCCAGGTCGTTGCGCGTGGCGACCTTGATCACCGGGCATTCGGCCAGGCCGTACGGCGTGCCGCGGCCCGTGGTGAACACGTGGATATTCATCCCCGCCGCCAGCTGCAATGTACCGCAGATGAAGTCACTGGCGGGGGTGGCTGCGTAGATCAGCCCTTTCTGTTTGAGTTTCTCGCCGGGCGAGAGCACGCCGGTGATCGCGGACGATCCCGACTTGACGATCGATCCCATCGCCTTTTCGACGATGTTCGACAGCCCGCCCTTCTTGTTACCCGGCGTGGTGTTGGCGCTGCGGTCGACCCCGCCGCGCGTCAGGTACGCGTCGTACCAGGCCATTTCGCGGATCATGGCTTCGGCCACGTCGGCATTGGCGGCGCGCGAGGTCAGCTGGTCGATCCCGTCGCGCACTTCCGTCACTTCCGAGAACATCACGGTGGCGCCGGCGCGCACCAGCAGGTCGGTCGCGTAGCCCACCGCCGGATTGGCCGTCACGCCCGAAAACGCATCGCTGCCGCCGCACTGCACGCCCACCACCAGGTCGGACGCCGGGCAGGTTTCGCGCTGGCGTGCATTGAGCACCTGCAGCTGGACCTCGGCGGTGCGCATGATCGAATCGATCATCGACTGGAAGCCCACGTGGCCCTCGTCCTGCAGGCACACGTGCGCGGGGTCGGCGCCGGAGAGGATCGGGATCGAGCCTTTCGGGAACAGGCGCGCCGGCTGCAGCTTTTCGCAGCCCAGGCTGACCACCATCGCCTGGCCGCCGAAGTTCGGGTTCTGGGTGATGTTGCGCAGCGTGCGGATCGGGATTTCGGCGCCCGGCGCATCGATCGCCACGCCGCAGCCGTAGGTGTGTTCCAGGCCGACCACGTCGTCCACGTTCGGGTAGCGCGGCAGCAGCTCGCTCTTGATGCGCCTGACCGCATGTTCAACCACGCCGGAGACGCATTGCACGGTGGTGGTGATGGCCAGGATATTGCGCGTGCCCACCGAGCCGTCGGCATTCCTGAAGCCCTGGAAGGTGTAGCCCTCCAGCGGCGCCATGACCGGTGCGGCACGGGTGGCGATCGGCAGCCCTTCGAGTTCGCGCGCGGCCGGCATGCGCAGCACCGCTTCCGAAATCCAGCTTCCTTTCGGCAGCGCGCGCGCGGCGAAACCGATGGTGACG
The DNA here is from genome assembly GCF_030846505.1 of Massilia pseudoviolaceinigra. Taxonomy (NCBI): domain Bacteria; kingdom Pseudomonadati; phylum Pseudomonadota; class Betaproteobacteria; order Burkholderiales; family Oxalobacteraceae; genus Massilia; species Massilia pseudoviolaceinigra. Next base: position 35,170 of record NZ_JAVCWL010000033.1, read on the forward strand.
TTGTAACGGATGACGGGATCGCCTTCGGCAAAGTCGGTCAGCGCCACTTTATGACCCTGCGGCACGGCGTCGACCAGCACCAGCCCGTCCGGAAACACCGTCCCCGCCGGCAAGCCGCCGTCGTTCACCACGATGGCGACGTTGTCGCCCGCGTGCATGCGGATATGGAGCGGTGTTTTTTCCGGTGTCGTCATTTTGGTAGCCTTGTCTTCCCGCCCCCGCATGAGCCCGGGAAATGCGGACGCCTTGCGGTCGGTTTTGGTAAGTATGCCAGCAAACTTTAAAATCGGCTAGTCCAATTCAAGTTATTGGTCTGACCAATTTTACTTTTTCGCCAAAAAGGCCCAGAGCGGTCCGGCCGCGTTCCACGCTTGGCCGCACAGGGCTTGAGCCGATATAATTGCTGCCTGATTTGCAACAAGGCAGACACAATGACTCAAGCATATTCGGGCATGCCCAAGGCGCTCGGCCACATCCGCGTACTCGATTTGTCGCGCGTGCTGGCCGGTCCCTGGTGCTCCCAGAACCTGGCCGATCTCGGCGCCGATGTAATCAAGATCGAACGTCCCGGCGTGGGCGACGACACCCGCGCCTGGGGCCCGCCGTACGCGCGCGACGCCGACGGCAACAACACCAGCGAGGCGGCCTACTTCCTGACCGCGAACCGCGGCAAGCGTTCCGTCACGGTCGATATTGCCACTCCCGAAGGCCAGGCACTGATCCGCGACCTCGCGCGCGAGGCCGACGTGGTGCTGGAAAACTACAAGGTCGGCCAGCTGAAACGCTACGGCCTCGATTACGACAGCCTGAAAGAGATCAAGCCGGACCTGGTGTACTGCTCGGTGACAGGGTTTGGCCAGGACGGGCCGTATGCGCACCGCGCCGGCTACGACTTCCTGATCCAGGGCATGGGCGGTCTGATGTCGGTGACGGGCGAGCGCGACGACCTGCCCGGCGGCGGCCCGCAAAAGGCCGGCGTGGCGCTGACCGATCTGATGACCGGCATGTACGCCACCGTGGCGGTGCTGGCCGCGCTCACGCACCGCGACCGCACCGGGCAAGGCCAGTACATCGATATGGCGCTGCTCGACACGCAGGTGGCGATGCTGGCCAATGTGGGCAGCAATTTCCTTAACAGCGGCAAGGCGCCCAAGCGCTGGGGCAATGCGCATGCCAACATCGTGCCGTATCAGACGTTTGCGTGCGCGGATGGGCACATCATCGTCGCGACCGGGAACGATGGGCAGTATCAGAAGTTCGTGGAAGCCGGCGGACGGCCCGAGTTGGCAGTCGATGCGCGCTTCGTCACCAATCCGCTGCGCGTGCAGCACCGCGATGTGCTGGTGCCGCTGCTGGCGGAGATGGTCGGCACGCGCACACGCGACGAGTGGATTGCGCAGCTCGAAGCGGTCGGCGTGCCGTGCGGGCCGATTAACGATGTCGGTGAAGTGTTCGAGAACGAGCAGGTGAAGGCACGCGGCGTGGCCATCGAGATGGATCACCCGGCGGCGGGCAAGGTGAAGCTGGTGCGCAGCCCGATGAAGCTCTCGCTCACGCCCGCGCAGGCCGATTTGCCGCCGCCGATGCTGGGGCAGCATACCGATGAAGTGCTGCGCGATGTGCTGGGACGCAGCGAGGAAGAGATCGCGGCGTTGCGGGCGAAAGGGGCTATCTAGGCTCCGACATATAAACCGTCGTTTCTGCCAATGGCAGGAACGGCGAAATTACGCGGCCTTCAGACTCGCCGCCTCAATCGGCGCCAGTCCCCGCAGGCGCAGCGCAATCGCCAGTGCCAACCCGAGCGCCAGCGCCAGCAGCCCCACTACCCCATTCCATCCGGCCGCGCTCCACACCAATCCGGACACCGACCCGATCACGCTCGACCCGATATAGTAAAAGAACAGGTACATGGCCGACGCCAGCGCCTGCGGCGCCCTCGCCCGCCGTCCCACCCAGCTGCTGGTCACCGAATGGGTGCCGAAAAAACCGAACGTGAACAAGCTCATACCCGCCAGGATCAGCAGCAGATGGCTGGACAGGGTAAGAACCAGCCCGGCCAGCATGATCACCATCACCATCCACAGCACATTGCGCCGTCCGATGCGGTCGGCCAGCCGGCCCGCCCAGACAGAACTGAACATCCCGATCAGATACAGCACCGACAGTGCACCCACCGCGCTCTGGCTCAAGTTGAACGGCGCGGCCAGCATGCGGTAGCCGATGTAGTTATACAGGCTCACAAACACGCCCATCACCAGAAAGCCGAGCCCAAACAGCCACGGCATGCCATCGTCGCGCAGGTGGGTGCGGGCGCCTTCCATCAGCCCCCGCACGCCAGGCTTGCCGCCCCTGAAATTGCTTGATTCCGGCAGGCTGCGCGCAAACTCCCATGCCGCATACAGGCCGGCGGCGCCCATCAGCCCCAGCGCCAGGCGCCACGAGTAATGGTCGCTTGCCACGGAAGCGACCACCCTCCCCGCCATGCCGCCCAGTGCCGTGCCGCTGATGTACAGGCCCATGGACAGGCCCAGCGACGGCCCCTCGATCTCCTCGCTCAGGTAAGCCATGGCGACGGCCGGCATGCCGCCCAGCGAAAAACCGAGCAAGGCGCGCAACACCAGCAACTGGGCGTAGTTCTGGGCCAGCGCGGTCAGGACCGTGAAACCGGCGGCGCCCACCAGCGCGAACGTCATCAGCTTCTTGCGCCCGATGCGGTCCGACAGCGCGCCGCTGATCACCAGCGACACCGCCAGCGCCAGCGTGGCGATCGACAGCGACCAGCTGCTCTGGGCTGGCGTGAGCGCAAACTGGTGCGCCAGCAGGGGCATGAGCGGCTGCACCGAATACAGCAGCGCGAAGGCGGAAAAGCCGCCGCACAGCATGGCGCGGTTGATCCGTTTGAAAGCGGGGGAACCGGCGGCGACGATGCTGGAAGACATGATGAACAACCCGAAGTGAATAGACTGGAGCCATCTTAGGTTTGCGCTTTTATACTGTCCAATATATATTTAAGTCGTTTCTTATACATTGAATCGATTACAAAAATGGAATTTCGACAGCTCCGCTACTTCATCGCCGTGGCCGAGGAACTGCATTTCACGCGTGCGGCCGAGCGCCTGCACATCGGCCAGCCCCCGCTCAGCCACGCCATCCAGATGCTGGAAGCGGACGTCGGCGCGCAGCTGTTCGGGCGCACCAAGCGCTGGGTCAGGCTGACCGAAGCCGGCCGCTTGTTCCTGGACGATGCGCGCCGCATCGTGGCCTTGTCGGAGCAGGCCACGGCCACCGCGCGCCGGGCCGAGCGCGGCGAGGCGGGCGAACTGCGCATCGGCTTCACGTTCTCGACGCCGCTCACGCCCCTGTTTGCAAACGTGATCAACCGCTACCGCCAGCAGTATCCGGCGGTGACGTTGACCTTGCACGAAATGGCCACCGTGCCGCAGCTCGACGCGCTGGCGCGGCGCGCGCTCGATTTGGGATTCGTGCGCCCGCCCGAGAACGGACTGCCCGAGAACATCGGCCTGACGGCGCTGCGCGAAGACCCGCTGGTGGCGGTGCTTCCGACCGGCCTGGCCCTGGCGCGCAAAAAGGCGGTCGCGCTCAGCGAGATGGCCGACCTGCCGTTCGTGATGTATCCGCATAGCGCGGGAACGGGGATTTATCCGCAGATTTTCAGGCTGTGCAGGGATGCGGGGTTCGTGCCGAGGGTGGAGCAGACGGCGGGGGAAGCGTCGACCATCATCGGGCTGGTGGCGGCGGGGTGCGGGGTGTCGGTGCTGCCAGGGTCGTTCGAGAGGATCAGGATGGATGGGGTGTGTTATCGGCCGTTGCTCGATCCGGCGGCGACGACGACTTTGCTGCTGGCGCAGCGGAAGGGCGAGCATGCGCCGCTGGTGCAGGCGTTTTTGGCGCTGGCGACGGAGGCGGCTCTTTTGAGTTAGCCTCCGCTGCGTCGTTCCCGCGCAGGCGGGAACCCAAGTCTATGGCATAGCCACACACGGCTCTACGAACTTGGATTCCCGCCTTCGCGGGAATGACGGTCTAAAGCTAACGGTAGAACGACGGACAGTTGGGGCGCGAGGTTAGCCGTAATCCGCATCCAATTCCGACCCCGCATAATTCTCGAACTCCGCAAACAAGGTCTTCATCGCCGTACGCGTGCGGATTTTCTGGATCACGGTACAGCTGGTCCGATACGACGCAATCCGTTCCGCGATCACCGGCTGGTGCTGCACCGGCACCTGCTTCATCAGCGCCGCCCAGCCCTCTTCATAATCGGGCTTGTTCTTGCGTACCGATTTCACCAAACGCTCGAAATCGGCCTGCCCCGTGCGCGCCACGATCCGTCCGCCGCCCTCGATCGCGAAAATGATCGCTACCGCAATCACGCCTTCCGCGTTCAGATCGGTGTCGTTGATCGGCCCCGCGTAATGGTGGCGCCGCAGCCAGCCGGCCGCGCGCACGATCGCCTGCACCGCCTTGCGCTGCCTGTACTGGACCTCGAACTTCTCGTACCCGGCCCAGTTCTGATGCGGATCGGCGCTGCAGATATCGACGAACAAATCCTTCAGGCGCCGCTGCGCGTACACCGGGTCCTGGTCGTATTCGCCCACCAGCGAATCCTCGGGCAAGGCGGCCAGGTCGCGCACCATGCGAAAACCCGCCTGGAACGCGTGCTCGGCCCCTTCCTCAATCAGGAGATCGAGCGCCGCTTCGTCGCTTTCGTGCGTGAGCTCATGATCGAGCCCCAGCGACACGCAGCCCACCGTCAGCAGCAAGGCTTTCTGGATGCCTTCGGCGGTGCGGTCGTTGGTGAACTTTTCGGCCACCATGGCGGTGATGCCGGCCAGCTCGTCGGCCAGGATCACCGACTCGTCGCCGATCTCGCGCGCCGACAGGCAACGGATCGCCCGCACCAGCCGCGGCAGGCGTTCGACGACGATGGCGGGCAGCGTATTTTGCGCCGCTTCCATCACGAGAAGATTCCCGTGCCGATGCTCTTGCGCGCGCCGCGCTTGGGCACGTTGCTGCGCGACGATGGCACCTGCTTGCGCAAGCGGTACAGCAATTCCTTGGTCGAGCGCTGCAGGAATTTCTGCTCTTCGTCCGGATCGTCGTTGTACTCGGCGTCGGCCAGGTCGCCGCTGTGGCGGAAGTCGGGGAACAGCTCGAACAAGGCGCGGTCCCAGCCATCTTCGCTGGCCTTGGCCAGTTCGATCGCCAATGGCGCCACGTCGCTGTCGGACGAGGTCTGGCTGGTGATGTACGGGCCCTTGGCCAGCACTTCGCCGGCCAGTTCCAGCATCTCTTTGGGCGCCATCGAGAACAGGATCGCGAACACGGTCGCGCCGTGGTCGGTGGCCGACGCTTCGACCAGCAGTTCCTGGCGGCGCTCCGGGTCGTCGGCCGAAAAGACGATGCCGTGCACGTGCGCGAACAGGGTCTCGGCGACGCGCTCAGGATCGTCTTCGATCATGTCGTCCGACCAGGTGGCGGCGAAAAACGCCAGGCTGTCGGCCCACGCCTTGGGCGGCACCAGCAGGGTGGCCAGCGAGGTCTTGCCGCCGTCAAAACCGGACAGGTGCAAGGCCGTCACCTGGGGGGCGAGCGAGGCGAGCACCTCGACCACGGCCAGGTCGCCATGCTGCTCGACCGCCTCGGAAAACGCATGCTCGGCATGCGAGAGCGAACCGGCGAGCACCAGTTCGCTGATCTGTTTCGATAACGCGGGCAGATTGCTGTTTTCGCTCATGCTCAATCTCCTTCCTTGTCGAACATCTGGGCGAAGTCGTCGGTGACGCCTTCATCTTCGTCGTCGTAACGGTCGTCGCCGTCATCGTCGCGCGAGAGCTGTTCGAGCGATTCGTCGTCCTCGTCCCACAGGCGCGGGTGCTTGAACAGGAATGCGGTGATGATGGCCTGGCGCGCCAGATCCGGGTGGTTCTCGGTCATGGCGTTGTACATGGCTTCGGCGTCGCCTTCGCAGGCGGCCATGGCGAACACTTTTTCCGGGCTGCCGCCTTCGTACTCGCCCGCTTCCACCAGCAAGCCCTTGGGATTGCTGAAGGTGATGTGATCGACCAGCGCGAAGCTCATCATGTTGACGTCTTCGATGCCGCCGCCGCTGGCGTATTCGCTCACGAGCGCGCCGACCATCATGTCGTAGTTCTTGCGGTTCGGCGGGTCGCCCAAAATGCCGTCGATCTGGCCGCCGAGTTCGCGCGACTGGTAGGCAAATTCGGGATGTACTTTTCTCATTTTCTGATCCTGTTGTAGTGCGTATGACTGCTGATGTGCTGCGCGTGGAGGCTGGCGCGGATATGGGGGCTGTGCTTACGCCGGCAAGGTCACGCCGTTCAGGCTGAACAACGAACGCCACAAGGCAAATGCCTCTTCCTCGGCATCGATGATGATGCGGTGGTTGACGCTCTGGTTGTATTCCTCGCGCTTGGCCGGGTCGGAGAGGATTTCGTAAGCCTTGGTGATGCTCTTGAAACGCACTTCCGCACCGGGGGCGTCGTTGCGGTCCGGATGGAAACGCATCGCCAGCGAGCGGTAAACCTTCTTGATCTCGTCGTCGGTCGCATTCGGCGCCACGCCGAGGATGGTGTATAAATTGTCCACGGGAAACTCCTGCTGCCGAAACTGTAAAGCGAGATTATCCTATAGAACGGCATCGGCCGGGCGGAACGCGGGTGCCGGCACCAATACATGCCACGCTTCGAGTCCGACCCACGCCTATTCGGAATTGGATACACACCTATTTGCGTTAAAATGACACAACCTTATCATTCGCAAAGCATCTCTCCATGAGCAACGAAAAAAACACTGCGGCGCCGGCTGCGAATGCCCCGTCGCCGAATTTCCTGCGCGCCATCGTCGAGAACGACGTGGCCGCCGGCACCCACGCCCGCGAGGGCTTGCCTCCAGTTATTACCCGCTTCCCGCCCGAGCCCAACGGCTACCTGCACATCGGCCACGCCAAATCGATCTGCGTGAACTTCGGCCTGGCGCGCGACTACCAGGGCCGCTGCAACCTGCGCTTCGACGATACCAATCCGGCCAAGGAAGAACAGGAATACGTCGACACCATCATCGACAGCGTCAAGTGGCTCGGCTTCAGCTGGGAACAGAACGGCGATAGCCACCTGTACTACGCGAGCGACTATTTCGAGCGCCTGTACCTGATGGCCGAGTACCTGATCACGGCCGGCTACGCCTACGTGGACAGCCAGAGCGCCGACGACATCAAGAAGAACCGCGGCAACTTCGGCACGCCGGGCGTCAATTCGCCGTTCCGCGAGCGCACGCCGGAAGAATCGCTGGCGATGTTCCGCGACATGAAAGCCGGCAAGTACAAGGACGGCGAGCACATCCTGCGCATCAAGATGGCCGCCGATTCGATGGCCTCGCCCAACATGACCAACCGCGACCCGGCCATCTACCGGATCCGCCATGCGCACCATCACCGCACGGGCGACGCCTGGTGCATCTATCCGATGTACGACTTCACGCACCCGATTTCGGACGCGCTGGAAAACATCACCCATTCGGTCTGCACGCTCGAATTCCAGGACCACCGCCCGTTCTACGACTGGCTGCTGGCGACCCTGGCCGAGGGCGGCTTCTTCAAGCAGCCGGTGCCGCGCCAGTACGAATTCGCGCGCCTGAACCTGACCTACGTCGTCACCAGCAAGCGCAAGCTGCGCGACATGGTCGACGAAGGCATCGTGACGGGCTGGGACGATCCGCGCATGCCGACCATCGTCGGCCTGCGCCGGCGCGGCTACACGCCGGAAGCGATCCAGCTGTTCTGCGAGCGCATCGGCGTATCGAAGGCCGACGGCTGGATCGACATGAGCACGCTGGAAGGCTGCCTGCGCGACGACCTCGACCCGAAAGCGCCGCGCGCCACCGCCGTGCTGCGTCCGCTGAAATTGATCATCGACAACTTCCCGGAAGGCGAGTCGGTCGAATGCACTTCGCCGGTGCACCCGCACTTTCCCGAGCGCGGCCTGCGCACCTTCCCGATCACGCGCGAACTGTGGATCGAGCAGGATGACTTCATGGAAGTGCCGAGCAAGGGATACTTCCGGTACTTCCCGCCGATCGGCGACGCCCCCGGCAGCCGCGTGCGCTTGCGCCACGGCTACGTTACCGAATGCACCGGTTACGACAAAGATGCTGAGGGCAACGTTACCGCCGTGCACGTTAAGTATTTCGAAGACAGCAAATCGGGTACCGAAGGTTCGAACACGTACAAGGTCAAAGGTAACATTCACTGGGTCAGCGCCGCCACCGCTTTGGCGTCGGAAGTGCGCCTGTACGACCGCCTGTTCACCGAGCCGCAGCCGGACGCGGGCGGACGCGACTGGAAGCCGTTCCTCAATCCGAACGCCCTGGAGGTGGTCACCGCCTACCTGGAGCCGGGCATGAGCGCGGCCGAAGCGGACCAGCGCTTCCAGTTCGAACGCCATGGCTACTTCGTCGCCGACCGCGTCGACTCCACGCCAGGCAAGCCGGTATTTAACAGAGTTACTACTTTGAAAGATAGCTGGGTCAAATAAACGTTGCCTAAACGCGACATTTTCGCCCCCCCGAATCCCGCCCCGGTGACTGCTGCGGCGGGATTCTTTCTATATTCAGACTTTTCCGATATCCATACCTAGCAGGGTCACTAGGTATTCTGACAACAAACTTCCGGTTAATGTAGATCAAACAATGCATCGCCATTTGCGGGTACCGAAAGGAATGCAACGCGCAATGCTTACTTTGAAGACAACTCTAAAAACATTCTCGACGGCACGTCCTGCCCTGTGGGTAGGCTTGCCCTTCTCGCTGGCGGTCGGCATGGTGCTTTACTTTGCGACCGCCAATTCTATTGAAGCGGACTCGCGCACCCGTTTCGCCGGCCTGGCGCAGAACGCCCGCAATACCATCAGCGCGCGCATCAAATCGTATACCGACGTGCTGCGCGGCACGGTCAGCGTATTCCAGATCAGCGAGCCGCTCACGCGCCGCCAGTTCCACGGCTACGTGCGCGGACTGGGACTGGCGAAAAACTTTCCCGCCATCGAGAACATCAATTTCGCCCAGCTGCTGCTCGACGCCGACCGCGATGCCTATCTGCAGCGCATGCGCAGCGAACGCGCGGCCGACGGCACGGTGCTGGAAGACTTCACCATCATGCCGCCCGGCCGCCGCCCCTCCTACACCGTGGTCACCTTCGTCGAGCCGGAAGACCGCTGGGCCGCGACGCTCGGCTACGACATGTTCGCCAATCCACTGATCATCGAAACGCTGGCCAATCTGCGCGATACGGGCAAGCTGTTCACCTCCGGCTTGCCGATCGCCTTCATCTCGGGACCGAACCGCACCGGACTGGGCATGCGCCTGCCGGTGTACCGCCCGCTTGCGCCGACCGCCACGGTGGCGCAGCGGCGCGCAGCCTACATCGGCACGGTCGGCATCGCGTTCAGCGTGCAGAAACTGGTGCAGGGCGTGATCGACGACGTGCCGATCAAGAATGTGCGCATGATGCTGGTCGACAATGCCATCGGTCCCGACATGCGGCGCGGGCGCATGCTGTTCGACACCGGCGGCGCCGGCGAGACCACGCTGCCGTCTCTGCTGGCGCCGGCCCGCTTCAGCGCCACGTTGCCGATCGACTTCAACGGGCGCCAGTGGGATGCCACCTTCAGCGTGGCCGCCACCGAGCTGTACACGGGCTTCGAGGAATTCGCGCCGTGGCTGGCGATGATGGCCGGTTCGGTCAGCTCGATGCTGCTGTACGCGCTGTTCCATGCGCTGACCTCGTCGCGCCGGCGCGCGATCAAGATGGCCAAGGGCATGACGCGCGAACTGCGCGACAGCCAGGCCAAGCTGCAGCTGTCGCACCAGAACCTGCGCCGCCTGGCGGCCCATGCCGACCAGATCAAGGAAGGCGAGCGCAAGCGCATCGCGCGCGAAATCCATGACGACCTCGGGCAAAACCTGCTGGCGCTGCGCATCGAAGCGGACATGCTCAGTTCGCGCACGCGCGAGCGCCATCCGCGCCTGCATGCGCGCGCCCGCTCCACCCTGCAGCAAATCGACGCCACCATCAAGAGCGTGCGCCAGATCATCAACGACCTGCGTCCGAACGTGCTGGACCTGGGCTTGTCGGCGGCGGTGGAGTGGCAGATCGCCGAATTCAAGCGCCGTACCGGCATCGCCTGCGAGCTGATCGATGAACCGAAGGAAGTGGCGCTCAGCGACCACGCCGCCACGGCCTTCTTCCGCATCCTGCAGGAATCGCTGAGCAATATCGTGCGCCATGCGCAAGCGACCAGGGTCCGGGTTGAACTCAAGCTCAACGGCAATCGCCTGTCGATGACGGTGACCGACAACGGCATCGGCCTGCAGGCCGGCGAACGGGCCAAGGTCGGCTCGTTCGGCCTGGTCGGCATCGAAGAGCGGATCAGCATCCTCGGCGGTTCGTTCTCCATTTCCAGCAACGGCGGCGACGGCACCACGGTGTGCGTGAGCGTGCCCTTGCACAACGAACCTTCGCGCGGCGGCCCGTCCGGGGCAGTGGTCGGCAAAAGTGAATCGCATGCCGCGTTTGTCTGATGACGACGGGCATTGTCCTAAACAGAATCCTCCTGAATGACCTGCGGCACAGTCAGTGCATCCGCAATGCACTAGGAATTGCCCTAAATAATCATTGAGCTAAGTCAACAAGCTAGGTTTGGACCGGCGCAACATCCTCAAACAGTAACGGAAATCAATGTAATAGGGCAATTGATTTACCGGAAGAAATGAAAGAGTCAGTCGTTTTGCAGCAGCCGTAGTACCCGCAGATTCAAACAGGGATGTAGTCACATAAACCAATCACACTCTAAAAAAGAGGCTTAATCATGATGAACAACGACGCAATCAACGCAATTTCGGAACTCGATCTGGATCCAATCAAATTCAAGCTTACCCACGCCGATTCCGGCGAAGGCTGGTCGCAGGAAAAAGCCGATGCAGTGGAAGTGGAGTATCGGCGCTTTCTGTATCTGATGAAGATGTTCCCGGAAGACGAAACCGCACCGATGATTGAAGTCGACATCTTCTGGCACTACCATATTCTGGACACCATGAAGTACGCGAAGGATTGCGAGCACGCGTTCGGCTACTTCCTGCACCACTATCCGTATGTCGGCATGAGCGGCGAAGCGGAAGATACGCAGTACCTGCAAGATTGCGGCAACAAAATGCGCGACCTGTATGAAAGCACGTTCGACGAGCCTTACGGCCAGCGCGCCGCGGCCTGGTGCACCCGCACCGCTGAAGCCGCCGCGCCGGTGGAAGCCGCCCCGCAGTCGGCATGGTGCACGCGCACCACCGAAGCCGCCGCGCCAATGGAAGCAGCCGCTGCGCAGTCGGCATGGTGCACGCGCGCCACCACTGAAGAAGTGAAGTCGGCGTGGTGCACACGGGTGTCGGAGGACCATGCCAAATCCGCCTGGTGTACACGCACGGTGTCGGCTCACACCAAGGCCGCATGGTGCACGAGGACCAGCGCCGACAGCGCCAAATCGGCATGGTGCACACGCACGGTGTCCTCCGACGCCAAGTCGGCATGGTGCACGAGGACCAATACGGATGCGGCCAAGTCGGCATGGTGCACACGCACGGTGTCCTCCGACGCCAAATCGGCATGGTGCACGAGGACCAATACGGATGCGGCCAAGTCGGCATGGTGCACACGCACGGTGTCCTCCGACGCCAAGTCGGCATGGTGCACGAGGACCAATACGGATGCGGCCAAGTCGGCATGGTGCACACGCACGGTGTCCACCGACGCCAAGTCGGCATGGTGCACGAGGACCAATACGGATGCGGCCAAGTCGGCATGGTGCACACGCACAGTGTCCACCGACGCCAAGTCGGCATGGTGCACGAGGACCAATACGGAAGCAGCCAAGTCGGCATGGTGCACGCGCACAGTGTCCACCGCCGCCAAGTCGGCATGGTGCACGAGGACCAATACGGAAGCAGCCAAGTCGGCATGGTGCACGCGGACCAGCGCAACGTCAGTCAGCGCGGCATGGTGTACGAAGGTGACGTCCGCCACGCCCCAGGCGGCATGGTGCACAAAAATCAGCGAACCGGATGACAGCGATACACTGGTGGTGAGTGCAGCCACACGCGAACTGCTGCAAGCGATCGCCCAAGGCGCGCGGCAGGCAGTCTGAGTGCTTCACCGCAACGCATGACCAGCAGTGGGCAATCATCCGCGCGCCGGCGGGACCGCAGTCCCCGCCCCGCGGCACGGCGACGAATACGATCGCAACAACATGTGGAGCAGTACCGCAAGGAGCAGCATCGACCGGCAATCCGTGCCGGTCGATGCTGCTCAAGCGCCTCTGAACGGGGCGCCGGATATCCGATCAAGGGGCACATGGTGCCCCTTTTCGTTTGGGCCGCCTCAGGCGTTAATAGTGATGCTCACCGCCGGCACGCCCATCATCGCGCGCAATTCGCGGATGCTGAAATCGCTGATTTCATGCATGCGCAGCAGGATCGTCGCGCCAATCGGCAAGGTGCGATGGCGGATTTTGCTGATCACGGGCGGCGCCACTTCAAGCGCGCGCGACAGGGCTGCGTCGTTTTTGAGCTGCAAGCGTTCAATGATGGCATCGAGCACTTTGTTCGGATCGTAGGTAGGATCTTCCGGAAATCTGCGATTGGTCATGTTCTTATATCTTTCCAAATTCGCACCGTGGCATATTCGCCAGTGCGCTGTCTTTACAGTCAATTAAGTAAGCGGTAATGCCAAAAACAGACCGAATATGCGGCTGCCATAGCATAGGCGTGCATCATACACCTAAGTGTTGACATTCGCTCAACCAGTGGAACTTTAACTCAATTAAGTTTGTGTTTAAGGCAATATTTGGTGAGAATTGGCGCGGCGCGCGGCGCGCCGGACAGGGGCAAACAGCCAGTCCAGCGCTACCTGGGTGGCCAAATGGCTGTAATTGGTGGGAATCAGATAGAATTGAACGAGCAAGCGCTCACTATCGGTGGGGACGAGGCGCCATCCGAGCTGGCGGCGGATCTCTTCGGGAGGCGGGGGTGGACGGCGCGCACTTTCGCGCCGTGCCATATAGGCGCGCACTTGTTCCTTGGTTGGCTGGATGATCCGATGTGGCATGACGGTTGGGACAAGTCAGCAATTGAGACGACACTGCACACGATACGGCCACGGAGACGCCGGAACTTGATGGAGGTCAAACGAGCGCATGTATTAGCCCATTGACAATCCGCTTTCTCCCCTATTTCTTCTGGCTTGCCAGATACAGGGTTTTGGCGTCCTGATGCGCGCGGTCGACCGTGCGCATGGCTTCCTTCTCATCGTGTTCGACGAAAAATTCGGCGTCCTGCGCCTTCACGACCAGCTTGATCGCGGCGGCATCGCTCAGGTTGTACTTTTCCGTGATCAGGGTGGTTACTTCATCAAGATATTCTTCGTAGGTCATCGCGCTTCCTTAGTGGGGACCGTCATTTTACCAGCGCCATCGCCGCCACCGCCGGCGCAACTTGCGGAAAACGCAGGCGCACACCGAACTCCCGCTTGATGCGCTCGTTGCTCATGCGCCGCGACTCGGACATGAACGACAGCAACATCGGCGATACTTCAGCAATTAGTTGCGATCGCGCAACGCGAGGCGGACGCGCCATGCCGAAGGCATCGGCCACGGTATCGAAATAATCGGCCATTTTCATATGCGTATCGTCGACCGCGTGATAGATGCGGCCGGGCAATGTCCTGTACAAGGCCAGCGCCACGATGCGCGCCAGGTCATCGGCGTGGATATGATTGGTAAACACATCCTCGGACGCCAGCAGCGCGGGCGTGCCCTGCTCCAGACGGCGCAGCGGCAAACGGTCGCGCGCATAGATGCCGGGCACGCGCAGGATCGCCAGGCGCGCGCCGCTACGGCTGGCCCACGCGCGCAGCACGCGCTCGGCATCGACCCGGCGCTGCGCGCGCGCATTGCGCGGCGCCACGGTGCGCGTTTCATCGATCAGGGCACCGGCGCAGTCGCCGTACACGCCGGTGGTGCTGATGTAGACCATGCGCGCGCCGGCCGGCAGCACCGCGCACAGGTTGCGGGTACGGCGGTCGAGCGTGCCTTCCGTCTGCGGCGGCGCCATGTGCACCACCCAGTCCGCCAGGCCGGCCAGGCGTTTCAAGCTTGCGCTCTGGTCGAGGTCGGCGATGATGGGGACCGCGCCGGCCGCGCGCAGTTCGGCGCAGCGCTCGGCGTTGCTGGTGACGGCGAACACGCGAAAGCGCGCGCGCACCAGCGGCAAGAGGCGCATGCCGACATCGCCGCAGCCGAGAATGAGCAGGCGCGGCCGGTTGAAAGGGGAAGTGGTGGTCATGTGAAATTGTTTGTCGTCAATGGCGTAGCCGGACAATATACAAGATAACCGTGGCGCCGGCAGGGGACGCCGTCGGGGTTCATCCCGGCCCTGCCGCACCCGGCGAGCGCACCGGAGCATGTAAAATACCAGCAACCCGTTCCTCGCGACAGTACCGGCGCGATCAACACCGATCATGTAGTTCCAATGGATGACGATGACACTATGACGTTTCAGATTACTGTCCAGCCGAGCGGCCACCAGTTTGCCTGCGAAGCGGACGAAACCGTGCTGGCGGCGGCGATCCGCGCCGGCATCGGCCTGCCCTACGGCTGCAAGAACGGCGCCTGCGGTTCCTGCAAGGGCAAGGTTGTCTCCGGCACGGTCGCGCACAAGGCGCACCAGCAGCGCGCCCTGAGCGAGGAAGAAAAAGCCGCCGGCTTCTCGCTGTTCTGCTGTGCCACCACCTCGGCCGACCTGATCATCGAAGCACGCGAAGTGGGCGGCAGCACCGATTATCCGGTGCGCAAGATGCCATCGCGCGTGGCCAGCATCGAGAAAGTCGCGCCGGACGTGGCCATCATCACCTTGCAGCTGCCGGCCAATGAAGCACTGGCTTACCGCGCCGGGCAATACATCGAATTCATGCTGCGCGACGGCAAGCGGCGCAGCTACAGCATGGCCAGCGCGCCCAGCCTGGCCGGCCCGCTGACCTTGCACATCCGCTACATGGCGGGCGGGCTGTTTACCGAGCAGGTGTTCAATACCATGAAGGAGCGCGACATCCTCCGCTTCGAAGGTCCGTTCGGCACGTTTTACCTGCGCGAAGATTCCGACAAGCCGATCGTGCTGCTGGCCTCGGGCACGGGGTTTGCCCCGGTCAAGGCGCTGGTCGAGCACCTGATCCACCTCGGTTCCACCCGTCCAGTCAGCCTGTACTGGGGCGGACGCCGCCCGGGCGACCTGTACATGAATGCGCTGTGCGAACAATGGGCTGCCACCCTGCCCGACTTCCGCTACGTGCCGGTGGTGTCGCACGCCTTTCCGGAAGACCACTGGACCGGGCGTACCGGCTACGTGCACGCCGCGGTGATGCACGACCTGCCCGACCTGTCCGGCCATCAGGTGTATGCCTGCGGCGCTCCGGTGGTAGTCGAGGCTGCGCGGCGCGAGTATGTCGAGCAATGCCATTTGCCGGCCGAGGAGTTCTACGCCGACGCCTTCACCAGCGAAGCCGACCTGGCCTGATTCGCACCGAAGAACCGCTTTGGCCGCCCCCTCGTCCTCCTGGTCTGCGGCAAGCGCTGGCCAGGAAAATCAACGCCGTGACGGCCACGGTGCAAGCGGGCCACGTACCGATGCTATGGCAGTCGAAGCAGGTGGCCGGGGTCATCCTCGCCGCCGCCAAACGCTGACCGTTGCCTAATCGGGGTCAGACCCCGGTTAGGCAACTATTTGCGCTTGACTGCGGAAGCGTCGAACTGGTCGCTGTTTTTGCCGGTCACGCCGCTGTAGAAACGCTGGATTTCAACCATGTCGACCGTGATGTCGCCGGTGGTGTGGAACATGCAGCCAATGCCGCCCGTCTTGCGCTTGAAGTCGAGGAAGGCGAGCGCGATCGGGACGTTGGCGCCGTGCGCAATGTGGTAAAAACCCGTCTTCCAGTGCGTGACCTTACCACGCGTTCCTTCCGGCGCGACAATCACCGCCAGCCGCTCGCGCTTGGCAAACGCGTCGATCGTGTTCTGCACCGTGTTGTTGGAGGCGCTGCGGTCGATCGGGATGCCGCCCAGCCAGCGCGACAGCCAGCCGATCGGCCAGGTAAACAGGCTCGACTTGGCCATCCAGTACACCCGCAAACGCAAGGCGAAACACACCATCAACGTGATCGGGAAATCCCAGTTGCTCGTGTGTGGCGCGGCAATGAGCACGTACTTGGAATAGCCGGCAATCTGCTCCGGCGTCAGCCCATCGGTACGCCACCCCATCAGCCGCAGCGTCAGGAGCGAGAATCCTCTCATCAAGGTGTTGACGACAGGTGTTTCAAATATGGTGTTCTGCATAAAACGATAACGGCAAGGAAGCGGCACAGCCAGCAGGGTCGGGAAACATCGTGCACAATACCATGCAGATTCCAGAAAGAATCATTTTACCCTACCCGCGTAGCCAGTCCCGAAAGTTCCTATGTCTGTGATGTCGCCGTCCAACGGTTTCAGTGTTTTGCGCCACCGTAATTTCTCGTTTTACCTCGGCGCGCGCGTGCTGGGAACCCTGGCGGTACAGATGCAAAGCGTGGCCATCGGCTGGCAGGTGTATCGGATGACGGGCAGCCTGTTCGACCTCGGCCTGATCGGCCTGGCCCAGTTCGCGCCTTTCCTGGTGTTGATTTTGCTCGCAGGCCATACGGCCGACCGCTACGACCGGCGCCGGATCATTATCCTGTGCCTGCTCACGCAGTTGCTGTGCGGCCTGATGTTGCTCGCCTTTACGGCAAGCGGGGTGTCGGTGGTGTGGCCGGTGTTTGCCATCCTGGTGCTGTTCGGCAGCGCGCGCGCATTCATGATGCCGGCCACCCAGGCGGTGCTGCGCAATATGGTGCCCGATGAAAGTTTCAGCCAGGCGGTGGCACTGAGTTCGTCGGCGTTTCACGTGGCCGTGATCGCCGGTCCCGTGCTCGGCGGCTTGCTGTACATCGCGGGGCCGACGACGGTGTATCTGGCGGCCGCCACGCTGCTGGTGCTGTCGGTGATCCTGATGTCGATGACGCACAGCGCGCCCCAGATCGTCAACAAGGAGCCGGCCACCTGGCACACGGTGCTGGAAGGCTTGCGCTTCGTGTGGTCGCGCCCGATCATGCTGGGCGCCATTTCGCTCGATCTGTTCGCGGTGCTGTTCGGCGGCGCCACGGCGCTGCTGCCGGCCTACGCGCACGATGTGCTGCAGGTCGATGCGGTGGGACTGGGTTTCCTGCGCACCGCGCCCGGCGTCGGCGCCGCGCTGTGCTCGGTTGCGCTGGCGTTTTATCCGATCCGCCGCCGCGTCGGCGCGTGGATGTTCGGCGGCGTGGCCGTGTTCGGCACGGCCACCCTGGTGCTGGGCTGGAGCGCCAGTTTCCCGGTCGCGCTCGGCGCCCTGTTCCTGCTCGGCGCCGGCGACATGGTCAGCGTGTACGTGCGCCATCTGCTGGTGCAGTTCGAAACGCCCGATGAAATCCGCGGCCGCGTGAGCGCGGTCAATGCGGTGTTCATCGGCGCCTCCAACGAGCTCGGCGAATTCGAGTCGGGCCTGACCGCCGGCTGGTTCGGGCTGACGCGCGCCATCCTGTTCGGCGGTGCCGCCACGCTGGCGGTCACGGCGATCTGGATCTTCAAGTTTCCGGTGCTCTCGCGCATGGACCGCTTTCCTCATCACGAAAAGGAAGAGACGGCACTGCGCGATGGCAAGGCCGGCGCGTGAGCGTGCTGGCGATCCATCTGCGCGCATTCGGTGCGCGAACCCCGGTGGAGGACGACGCGCCCTTCCTGGCGCGCCTGTACGCGTCCACGCGCCAGGACCTGCTCGGCAGCGGGCGCGCCGACCCGGCCCTGGCGGCGTCGCTGATCGCGATGCAGCAGCGCCTGCAGGCGGCCGATTACCGCGTGCGCTTTCCGGATGCCGTCCATCTGATCTTGCAGGAGGCCGGCGCGCCGGTGGCGCGCATCGTGGTCGACCAAAGCCGCGATGCGCTGCGCCTGGTCGATATCGCCCTGCTGCCGCAGGCACGCGGGCGCGGTACCGGCAGCGCCGTGCTGCGCGCACTGCAGCAGTTCGCGGCCGAGCGTCATCTGCCGCTGACCTTGTCCGTCCACCGCGGCAACCCGCGGGCACGCCGCCTGTACCTGGGACTGGGCTTCGCGATCGAGCGCGCCGACACCCACGCCGACGCCCTGCGCTGGCAGGCGGCATGACCCGATTTCATTTGCACTGAGCAATATCAAACAAAGGTGTAATATGAAGCCGTGTGCTTAACGTTGTGCCAACCCGGGCGCTGCGCAGCAACGCGCGCAGGCCGCACACGCAATAAGACCGGGGTTGTGCCAGTACCTTTATGAACAGCCGGGAGTGAGCTTATGCAAATCAACATCAATACCGATAAAACGATCGAACGTCATCAGGGCCTCGACGATCATGTGCAATCCGTGGTCTCCGCCGCCGTTCAGCGTTTTAGCGAACACATTACCCGTGTTGAAGTCCACCTCAGCGACGATAACAGCCAGAAATCCTCCGACGGCGGCAACCGCTGCCTGCTCGAAGCGCGCGTGACCGGCTACCAGCCGATCGCCGTGAGCGACCACTCGGTGCACCTGCACCAGGCCATCACCGGTGCAGCGGACAAACTCAAGCGCGCTATCGAAAGCGCCCTGGGCCGTCTGCACGACAAGCAGCTGCACGCGACGCCGAAACTGGTGCCCGAGCCGGACGAAGTCAACGAGTAATTGCCGGGTACTACGCCAAGGCCAGCGCCTGCCCCTGCGGCAGGCTGGCCTGAGGCAACTCCAGCAAGGCAGCCAGCCTGTCTTGCTGGCGCACGATCAGAACATCGACGCCGACTGTGCCAATGCGCGCAAGTAGCGCAAACCGGCCAGCGAACGGCTGCCGTACCACGACATCATTTCACCATCGATCACATGCACCGGCTTGCCGATCTGTTTTTCCAGCGCGTCCGCGTGGACGTCCGTGAAGCGGTAGGGTTCGGTCGACAGCAGCACGCCGTCGATGCGCGCCACCAGTTCATCGGACCAGTTGAAGCGTGGGTAGCGCGTCGCGCCAGGCGACGCGTCGTCCAGCTGCGGCACGCTCCAGCCGATCTCGGCCATCATGCGGGCGATGTAGGTGTCCGCCGAGACGCTCATCCACGGGTCTTGCCAGATGCAGTACAGCACGGTCGCCGGCCGCCCCTTGGGCAGCGCCTGCAGCGCCGCGTATTCTTCCTCGAAGGCGGCGCACCAGGCCGCGGCCTTGGCGTCGGCGCAAAAAATCCCGCCCATCAGCCGTGCCAGCGCCAGGTTGTCGCGCGGCGCCACCGGATGGGTGACGACGATGTTCGGCACAAATTCGGCCAGCGCTTCGACGGTCGGCTTTTCGTTCTCGTCGATATTGACCACCAGATGGGTGGGCGCGAGCTTGCGGATTTTTTCCAGGTTGACGTCCTTGGTGCCGCCGATCTTGGCAATGGCGGCGACCTCGGCGGCCGGATGGATGCAAAATCCGGTGCGCCCGACCACTTGCCGGGCCAGGCCGAGCTCGCACAGCAATTCGGTAATCGAGGGCACCAGCGACACGATGCGTGCCGCCGGGTCGGGCTGATGTGGGGTGCCAAGGGCGTCGATGAAGTGCATGTCGTGGATGGTTCGATTCGAATGACGCTATTGGAACACTGATATGATGCAAATGCCAATTGTTATAGCGGCGCACACCTGACCGGAGAGACTATTTTGGAACAGATCGGCACCTTCGCTGCATCAAGTTACACCATCCGGGACTTGCATTTGTTCCGCGACATCGACGACGAGCAGATCGCGCAGGCGCTGGCCGGCTGCGCCGTGGTGCGGCTCGCGCCCGGGGCCAGGGTCGAGGACAGCAACCGTGCGCGCCTGTACATCCTGCTGCGCGGCGCTCTGGCGGTCGAGGCCGACACCCGCAACGGCATGGCCGACGGCACGGTCAGCAAGATCTTGCCGGGCGAGAGCGTGGGCGAGCAGTCGGTGCTGGACGAAGCGGCCAACCTGGCCTCGATCAGCGCGCTGGAAGAATCGGAGCTGCTGCTCATCGAAGGCGAACTGGTGTGGAAGCTGATCGACCAGTCGAACGGCCTGGCGCGCAACCTGCTGCGCCTGCTCTCGTTCCGCATCCGCGCCGCCAATGCGCTGCTGCGGCGGCGCCAGAAGCTGGGCGAATTCTACCGCCAGCTGTCGATGAACGATGGCTTGACCGGCATGTACAACCGGGCCTGGATGAACGACATGCTGCCCAAGCTGATCGCCACCGCGCACCGCGCCGGCACGCCGCTGGCGCTGGTGATGCTCGACCTCGATCATTTCAAGCGCTTCAACGATACCCACGGCCACCTGGCCGGCGACGACGCCCTGCGCGCGGCGGCCGACGTGATTTCCACGGCGCTGCGCCCGTCCGATTTCGCGCTGCGCTACGGCGGCGAGGAATTGATGGTGATCCTGCCCGAAACCCCGGAACCGCTGGCGCTGATGGTGGCCGAGCGGCTGTGCTCGCGCATGCGCGAGGCGCCGATTTTCCGCGACATGCGCATTCCGCTGCCGCACATCACAGCCTCGTTCGGGGTGGCCTTGCTCGAAAAAGGCATGGACGACAGCGCGCTGATCGCGGCGGCAGACGCGGCCATGTACCGCGCCAAGGAAGGCGGACGCAACCGCGTCGCGCGCTGATCGAGCGCGCCGCGTCCCCGCGCGGCGCCAATCTGTGTACCATATGGGTCCGACCCGGCGTGCGTCTCTCCTCCGGGCTGCAACTTATCGATCAAAGTTCCATGACCACCCATACCTTTCTCTGGCACGACTACGAAACCTTCGGCGCCCAGCCGCGCCGCGACCGCCCTGCGCAGTTCGCCGCGATCCGCACCGATGCCAACCTCAATGAAATCGGCGAGCCGCTCATGCTGTACTGCCAGCCGGCCCCGGATTTCCTGCCGGACCCGCAGTCCTGCCTGATCACCGGCATCACGCCGCAGCAATGCCTCGAACTGGGCGTGCCGGAGCATCAGTTCGCGGCCACCATCGAGGCGGCCTTCAGCCAGGCGGGCACGATCGGGGTCGGCTACAACACGATTCGCTTCGACGATGAAATCACGCGCTTCCTGTTCTGGCGCAACCTGATCGATCCGTACGCGCGCGAGTGGCAGCACAATTGCGGGCGCTGGGACTTGCTCGACGTGGTGCGCATGACGTACGCGCTGCGTCCGGAAGGCATCGAATGGCCACTGCGCGAGGATGGCAAGCCCAGTTTCAAGCTGGAGCACCTAGCCAAGGCCAACGGCTTGCTGCACGAGACGGCGCACGATGCGCTGTCGGACGTGCGCGCCACCATTGCGCTGGCGCGCCTGATCCGCGACAAACAGCCCAAGCTGTTCGACTTTTGCCTGGCGCTGCACAAGAAGGATAAGGTCGCGTCGGAAATGGGCATGCACCTGGCGGCGGCGCAGCGCCAGCCGTTCCTGCACGTGTCGGGCATGTTCCCGACCGAGCGCGGCTGCATCGGGCTGGTGTGGCCGCTGGCGACCCATCCGACCAACAAGAATGAAGTGCTGGTGTGGGATTGCAGCCACGACCCGGCCGAGCTGTTCGGGCTCGATGCGGAAACGATCCGCCTGCGCATGTTCACGCGCTCGGCCGATTTGCCGGAAGGCGTGACGCGCTTGCCGATCAAGAGCATCCACCTGAACAAGTCGCCGATGCTGGTGGGCAATCTCAAGACCCTGAGCGCGGCGATGGCGGAAAAGTGGGGCATCGATATCGAGCAGGGACGCGCGTTCGCGGCCGTGGCGGCAGCGGGGCCGGATATGGGGGCCTTGTGGGCGCAGGTGTATCAGCGGCCGGGTGCGCAGGAAGCGGTCGATGTGGATGAGGATCTGTATGGCGGGTTCATCGGCAATGGCGACCGGCGCAAGCTGGAGTCCTTGCGTGCCGAGACGCCGGAGAAGCTGGCCAAGGCCCGGCCGTCGTTCGAGGATCAGCGGCTGGTGGAACTGGTGTTCCGCTACCGCGCGCGCAATTTCCCGGCGTTGCTGAGCGAAGCTGAAGCGCAGCAGTGGGAAGAGCACCGCGCCGCCAAGCTGTTCGATGGGCAAGGCGGGGCGAGGACGATCGAGCAGTTGTTTGCCGAGATCGATACCCTGTCGGAAGATGCCGACGAGCGCGCGGAGGAGATTTTAGGGACCTTGTACGATTACGCGGAGGCGATTGCACCGAGCAGGTATTAAGCCGGTCGTTCCGGCTACTATCTCGTCGTTCCGGACACTAACCCGTCGTTCCCGCGCCAAGGCGGCACTCGGCGGGAACGACGATCTAGCGATACAAGTTAATCGCGTCACGCGTCTCCAGCGCCACCCTGCGCGCCGCCACGGCGAAATCCTCACTCCCCTGCGGCGTGGCATACAAAATCGCGCGCGAGGAATTGATCATCATGCCGGCGCCGCTGGCCGTGCGGCCGGACTTCACGGTCGCTTCCACATCCCCGCCCTGCGCGCCGACACCCGGCACCAGCAGCGGCATCTCGCCCACGATCGCGCGCACCTGCGCCAGTTCCTCCGGAAAGGTCGCGCCCACCACCAGCGCGCACTGCCCGTTCCTGTTCCACTTGTCGGCCACCATGCGCGCCACATGCTGGTACAAGGGCTTGCCGTCGGCCATCAGGAACTGCAGATCCGATCCGCCCGGATTCGAGGTGCGGCACAGCACGATGGCGCCGCGGTCGGTCCACTCCATGTACGGCTCGACCGAATCGAAACCCATGTACGGGTTGACCGTCACCGCATCGGCCCCGTAGCGGTCGAATGCTTCGCGCGCGTACTGGCGCGCGGTGGCGCCGATGTCGCCGCGCTTGGCGTCGAGAATCAGGGGAATGTGCGGATAATGCTGGCGCGCGTACGCGCAGATGCGCTCGAGCTGGCCTTCGGCGCCGAGCGCGGCAAAGTAGGCGATCTGCGGCTTGAACGAACACGCCAGATCCGCCGTGGCATCGATGATCTCCTTGCAGAACAGGAAAATCGCATCGGGCTCGGTGGCCAGTTGCGCCGGGAAACGGGCGAGATCGGGGTCGAGGCCCACGCACAGCAGGGAATTGTTGGTGGTCCAGGCGGCGGACAGCTTGTTGATAAAGTTCACAGGACAGCCTCGTAGTCGATTACAAACCCGTCATTGTAGCGCGTCCCATGCCCCTCCCGGCCCGGCACCACGCACGTTTGAAAAGTCATCGTGTTGGCATTTAGGGTATATTTTTGACCATTCGACAACTTGCTACGGACGGAAATACCATGACAAACACTGCATTCGCACGCTGCGCACGGGTGCTGCTGACCCTGGCACTCACAGGGACGCTCCTGTCCGGCTGCGGCTACAACGAGTTCCAGACCAAGGATGAGGCCAGCAAGGCCGCCTGGGGCGAAGTCGTCAACCAGTACCAGCGCCGCGCCGATCTGATTCCAAATCTGGTCAACACGGTCAAGGGCTATGCCAACCACGAAAAGGAAACGCTGGAGTCGGTCACGCGCGCACGCGCCGCCGCCACCAGTTTCCAGATCACCCCCGAGGTACTGAACAATCCGGAAGCGTTCAAGAAATTCCAGCAGGTGCAGGGCGAGCTATCGGGCGCCTTGTCGCGCCTGATGGTGGTGGCGGAGAAATATCCGGACCTGAAGGCCGACGCCAGCTTCCGCGACCTGCAGTCGCAGCTCGAAGGCACCGAGAACCGCATCACCGTCGCGCGCCAGCGCTACATCGTCACGGTGCAGGAATACAACGTTCAGGTGCGCAAGTTCCCGACCAATCTGACGGCGATGATGTTCGGCTATGAAGTCAAGCCATCGTTCACCGTCGAGAACGAAAAAGCGATTTCGACCGCCCCGACCGTCAATTTTGGCAAGTAAGCAGATGCGCTGGCTGCGATTTTTATCGACGCTGGTCCTGGCACTCGGCCTCGGCCTTGGCTTGGGCGGCCCGGTGCACGCGCAATTGGTGCCGGTGCCGACCCTGAGCAGCCATGTCACCGACCAGGCCGGCATGCTGAGCGCGGAACAGCGCGCCAAGCTGGAAACCGTGCTCACCGAGTACGAAAGCAAGACCGGCAGCCAGATCGCGGTGTTGCTGGTCAAGAGTACGGCGCCGGAACAGATCGAGCAGTACAGCATCCGCGTCAGCGATGCCTGGAAGCTGGGGCGCAAGGGCGTCGATGATGGCGTGCTGCTGGTGGTGGCGCCCGACAATCCGACCGCACTGCGGCGCCTGCGCATCGAAGCCGGGCGCGGAGTGCAAGGCGTGCTGACCGATGCGCAATCGAAACGCATCCTGCAAGACGTGATCGCACCGCATTTCCAGCAAAAGCAGTTTTATGACGGCCTGGTGGCCGGCGTGGGCGCGATCGCGACCTTGCTGAACGCGGAACAGTTCCCTGCACCGCCGCAGCAGCAACAGTCCAATGAGTTGGACGAAGACAATATGACGGTCCCGTTGATCCTGTTCGGGGCCTTTCTCCTGTTCTCCATTTTCCGCCCGCGCCGTTCGCGTCTTGGGCGGGGCGGCTGGAGCAGCGGCGCCACCGGCTTCATCATTGGTAGCGCACTCGGCGGCGGCGGTGGCGGTGGTGGTTTTTCCGGCGGCGGGTTTTCCGGCGGCGGCGGCAGTTTTGACGGCGGCGGCGCCTCGGGAGATTGGTAATGAGTCACTCCCCTACACCATCGATGGGCGCACGCCTTGCGCGCATCTGGCGCCACTGGCGCAGCACGGCGGCGAAAGGCCGGCGCGCGTTTCCACCGGAAACGCTGGACGCGATCGGCAAAGCCATCACGGCTGGCGAGCAAACCCACCGCAGCGAGCTGCGCCTGATCGTCGAAAACAGCTTGCCGTTCGATGCCTTGTGGGCCGGGATGGGCATGCGCGAGCGCGCCATTGCCCTGTTCGCAGAATACGGCATCTGGGATACCGAAGACAATTGCGGCGTGCTGATCTACGTGAATCTGGCCGAGCACAAGGTCGAAATCGTGACCGACCGCAATGTCGGGCGCAAGATCGACAATATCGTCTGGACTCGGGTGTGCACGACAATGACGCAGGGCTTTGCGCGCGGTGAATTCCACGCCGCCACGCTCGCTGCATTAGAGCAAGTCAACACTTTGCTCAGCCAGCACTTTCCGGCCAACGGGGCGCGCGCCAATGAATTGCCGGATCGCCCGGTGGTGCTGTGATGCAGTGCAAAAAAATGAACGCCGGGGGCGCTGTGTGGTTAAAATTCGCTATTCCCGCACCACATTGAAAGCAATACATGAGACTTGAGCAAAAAGTAGCGATCGTCACCGGCGCCACGCAAGGCATTGGCTTGGCCTGCGCCCAGCGCCTGGTGAAAGAAGGCGCGCGCGTGATGCTGGTCGATATCAAAGCCGACGGCGCCGCCGCCGCCGAAGCGCTCGGCGAGAACGCCCGCTTCTTCGCTGCCGATGTCAGCCAGAAAGCCGATGTCGATGCCATGATCGCCGCTACCGTGGCCGCCTTCGGCCGCATCGATGTGCTGGTCAACAATGCCGGCGTGACGCATGCCGCCGACTTCCTCGACCTCACCGAAGACGATTTCGACCGCGTCATGCGCATCAATCTGAAGTCGATGTTCCTGTGCGGCCAGGCCGCGGCGCGCCACATGGTGAGCCAGCAGCACGGCTGCATCATCAATATGTCGAGCGTTAATGCCGAAGTGGCGATCGCCAACCAGGTGCCGTATGTGGTGTCCAAGGGCGGCATCAATCAACTGACCAAGGTAATGGCGCTCAATTTGGCCGGCTACGGCATCCGCGTGAACGGCATCGGCCCGGGCACCATCCTGACCGAACTGGCCAAGAAAGCCGTGCTGGGCAGCCCGGAAGCGCGCAAGACGATCCTGTCGCGCACCCCGCTGGGACGCTGCGGCGAGCCCGACGAAATCGCCTCCGTGGTGGTGTTCCTGGCCAGCGACGATGCTTCGTATATGACCGGCCAGACCATGTATGTCGACGGTGGCCGCCTAGCCCTCAACTACACGGTCCCGGTGAAGGAATGAGCCAAACCAAACAGACGCTGCCGGCCTCGGTCAACATGCTGGCGCTGGAAAACCAGTTTTGCTTCGCGCTGTATTCGGCCTCGCATGCGATGACCAAGACCTACAAGCCGATGCTCGACCGGCTCGGCCTGACCTACCCTCAATACCTGGTGATGCTGGTGCTGTGGGAGCAGGATGCGATCCTGGTCAAGGATATCGGCGCGCGCCTGTTTCTCGATTCCGGCACGCTCACGCCGCTGCTCAAGCGGCTGGAAGGCAATGGCCTGCTCTCGCGCAACCGCGATCCGCACGACGAGCGCCAAGTGCGCATCGTGCTCACCGAGCAGGGCCAGGCGCTGCGCGCCCAGGCCGAGGCGATTCCGGAACAGGTGCTGTGCGCAAGCGGACAGGAACTGGCCGCGCTGGGACGCATGCGTAGCGAACTGTCGAGCGTGCGCGACGACCTGTTCAAGGCCATGGAAGACCACGACTGAGTTGACCGGCGGGGCACGCCCCGCTCTTGATCGAAAAAGAATTCGATAAATAGATTGCACACAATTAGATTGTTAGCTATAGTTCTTCCATCGGCACAGCGTTGCCGCCCCAACCCAACCAAGGAGTCACCATGCAAGTTCTCTACACAGCACACGCAACAGCAACCGGTGGTCGCGATGGCCGCGCCGTTTCCGATGACAGCGTCCTGGACGTTAAACTGTCGACCCCGAAATCGCTGGGCGGCGCGGGCGGCGACGGCACCAATCCTGAACAACTGTTCGCGGCCGGCTATGCTGCATGTTTCCTGTCGGCCTTGAAACTGGTCAGCGGCGCGCTCAAGACCCCGGTGCCGGCCGACACCAGCATCGACGCATCGGTCGGCGTGGGCCCGAACGACAAGGGCGGCTTCGGCCTGACCATCAAGCTGGTCGTGAAAACGCCCGGCATGGACCAGGCAATGGCCCAGGCCGCAGTGAACAAGGCGCATGAAGTGTGCCCGTACTCGAATGCAACACGCGGCAACATTGAGGTCGACCTGAGCGTGGAAGTCTGAATGCAAGGATCGAGATATAAGTGAGGCGCATGTCCGGTATCCGGAATGTCAATTAGACATATAATCCGTGGACCCGCATAATTGCACCTGTCTCCACTATCTTCCTCCAAGAAAATAGTTTGAAGCCCGCTTTCATCAGCGGGCTTTTTTTTTGCGTGCACGACATGCGAGGCGTGCGCCCATGCGCCCGGGCTGGGCTGCCTGTCGGAATTCTTCTCTTTATTCATCGCGCCGACGCAATTGTTGCGCATTGTCATAGCTGCGTCACATTGCCTCCCTATACTAGTTTCATCTGCTGTACACGCACCCGATATGCGTGACTGGCAGCCAGGTGTGCCGACCCAGAGGGCGGCACACCACTCCGAATTGACGATCTCTTGGCCCGATCTTGGGTTTAGCCCGCTCCCACAAGCGGGCTTTTTTTTGGCGCAACACTTTTTCCCGTTCCTTTGACTAGGGTTGGCAAAAAGATGACGTAAAGGCTTGAAGCTGCCGCCCATTCATCTATAGTGAAGTTCCTCGAGCTTTTTTCATAACCATTGGCCAGCCAAGCGGAGCGATAAGAATGAGTGAATATGTCCTTGATGCATTATCAGAACCACTTTATCAACAGGCACACGCCAGCCGCCGCCAGCGCCATAGTCCCGACGACAAGCTCGTCCTTAGTGAACTCAATCCCAGCGCTGTTGTCGACCACCTCGACACCGGCGATGTCCCTGTCGAACTGATCACCTTCGGTACGGTTCGGGAAACCTGTCCCAATTGCAGTCATACGCATCTCAAGCTGGTCTTGCGCCAGCGCGCCGTGCGTGTTGCCCATCTGTTTTGCGCCGAGTGCCAGGGCTGTTTCGACGCCCGCTACAGCAATGGTGCGCCGGCGCTGACGATCTGATTTAGCGTCCACGCAGGCAACATGCTGGCCGTGCATGTCCGACGGCCGGCATGGTAAGGTGATGGTTTTCCCCACACCCTCTGTCATGCCTGCACTGCTTTCCCTTCTCGTTCTCGACGAACGCCTGCGCAAGTTGCGCTATGGCACCGCATTGGCGATCTACGCCGCCATTCTCATCATGGGTTCCTTGCCGGGCGCACGCGCCGAAATCGGCACCGTGGCATCAGGCATTGTCCTGCACTCGCTGGCCTACGGTGTTATCACATTTCTTTTGTTCACCGGCAGCTTGGGCAGTGCGCGCGAACGCGCGGTCAAGTCGGTCCTGAGCGTGATGGTCATGGGTGCGCTGGACGAGCTGGTGCAGAGCTTCCTGCCGTACCGCTCAGGCGCGATCGGCGACTGGTTGGTCGATTGCAACGCCGCGCTGATCACGGCCGGCCTGCTCTGGGCCTTCCTGCCTCAGACGGCACGGTCCCGTTAAACGCGGCGGGCCGGCCGGCGCATCGGCGAATTGCCCGGCACTCGCCTCGCGCACGAGGCGATGCACCGCCTGGCCCGACAGATGATGCTCACGCAGGCTGATGACGGTCGTTTCCACCGAAGCGACCAGGTCGACAATCAGGCCGGAGAGTGATGAAGCAGGCATGGCAGGCTCTCAAAAAAATTGCATTAGAAAATTATGGCCCGCTCAAGCAGGTGGGTTTTTGCGCTGCATCAAACTCCGCATGCGCATGGCTTGCGCTCATTCCTTCCCCTCCGCAAAATTGAAGCTTATCTAATGGTTGTTTGATCTGCGTCAAACGCAAGAGAATGCATGGGAACGCCGGCCGGTTTCCCTGCTCTTACCAGAGTGGCACGCGGCATTGTCACGCACCCACGGAAAACCAACCAAAGGAGTTGATCATGAAGCGTATCGAACAAAGCATGCTGTTGGCGGGCTTGCTGGCTGTCGGACTGGTGGCCTGCACTTCCACCGGCATGAGCGGCGACACAGCCAGTGGCACAAGCGGCACTGGTGGCGACACATCCGCCAGCATGCCATCGAGCGGGAGCAGCACGACGGACAGCGGCGGAACGACGGGGACCAGTACCGGCACCACAGGGACGGGCAGCAGCGGTTCTACGGGGGGCAGCGGAACGACAGGGAGCAGCGGTGCCGGCACAGGTACGGGCGGCACGGGCAGTGGCCAGACTACCGGCAGCACGAGTACCAGTGGGGGTAGCGGAAGCATGGCTGGCACAGGAACCGGCAGCCCGACGACGGGGATGGGAAGTTCCGCTGCGAGCAGCGGCGGCGCCCAGTCAGGTGGCAGCATGGCAAGCGGAGCCAGCGCGCCAACCGGTACGCCCAACAGCACCGTAAGCAAAATCGAAGTGGTGCCGCGTCAGGGCAGCGGGGCGGCCAGTACGGGTGGTGCCGTTGGCGGCACTGGCAGCGCTGGCAGCACGGGTACCAGCGGCAGCACAATGACCGGCGACCGTGTCTACCGGATTACACTGAAGATGGACGACGGTGCCACCCAGGTCATCACACAGGAATGGGCGCCCTCCTTCGTGACCGGCGACCGCGTGCGTATGTCGGGCGGCGCGATCGAACGTTAGCGCTTATTCACCGACGCGCGACCGGCCAGGTGACAGTGCCTGGCGTTGTCGCGCACTTAGCTTTTGTGCTCAATAGTGGACAAGAGTAGCCGCATGGACATGGTCGACTTGAGCCTCTGTTGGCTGGCGTAATTGGTTCCTGCTCATGCCTGCCGGGATGTGAACTCGGACACGCCACCTGCCGTGCATCGATAACCGCCACAAGCAAGGGCGAAAGCAAGCCACGATCAGATCCTAAGCATAGTCTCGATCAACACGTTCGCCAATTTGACTTGTGGAGGTTTCATTCACAGGCTTGGCGCAATCTCTCACTCTGACCCAACATTTTGCGCCGCATCGGCACGCTGCCGAAGCACGGCCTCCGCTGCCTTCTTGCCAGCAATGAACGCGTGGTCGGAGTTGTAGTACTCCCATTCGCTGTAACGCCCCGCCAGCACGATGTCGTAGCGCGCCAGCCACGCCTTGACGCGCGCCACGTTGGCGGCGCGCGCGTGGTCGTAGACCACATACGCATAGGGCATGTCGACCAGATTGGCGGTGATGATGCGGTCATCCGGCCTGAGCATCGTGACCTTGATGCAGTCTTCGATGCAGCGGTCGATCAGCGCCTGGCCATCGAGCGGCAGCGGCTTCCACGGGGAATAGGAAATCTCGCAGGTCAGCCCGAATCCGCCGGGCGGGTTGCAATGGGGACTGGCGTTTCCCTGGACGAAAATACGGTGGAAAATCGTGTCTTCCGGGTAGTAGATCCAATGCTTGTCGGTGATATTTTCGCGCGCCACGCCAAGGTTGACGCAGCGGACCGACAAATGACGCAAGCCCGCGGCAGCTTCGCGTACGTCTTGCGGTGCCTCGTTGCCGATCAGTTTGATCAGTTCGGGCAAGGGCATGGTGCTGATCAGGTGATCGTAGCGGTAACGGCTGCCATCGGCCATCACCAGCACATGTTCGCGTGGCAGCAACTGGGCCGCCTCGGCAAGCATGTCGATCCGGCCCTTGATATGCGGCAGGAAGCCGGACATCAGCGCCTGGAAGCCACCGGAGAGTGGATAGCCGAAGCGGGCATTCGGCCCCATCGGCTTGGCGACCGGTTCCAGCGCGCCCTCGATGATTTCTTCGAGGTCGGGCAGCGGCACCCTGCCCCCCAGCCAGGACGTTTCCATCTCGCTCAGCGGAACGGTCCACAGCTTCTTGTTGTAAGGGATGGCGAAGTGCTCCGCGATGCCGCGGCCCCAGACTTTGTAAATGAATTCCTCGAAATTCTGGCTCTCGCGCTTGCGCGGCGTGATGCTGGCAGTACCGTGCACAACCTCGACAATGCCGTCGGCGCAGCAGTCTTCCACCGGCTTGACCGCGCATGGTGGCGCCGCCGCCGCGCCATCGATGCTGCCGAAGCGCGCTTCCACCGCCCCGATAATGCATTCGGTGATGACCTTGGGCGGCAAGCCGTACAGGGCGCCCTGGAACGGATAGCGCGTGTACACCTGCTTGCTGTAGACCCAGGCTTCGCGGTTTTGCCAGTGCAGGTTGGGGCCAAGCAGCGTCTCGTAGAGCGACAGCACATAGGGATCGTTGGAGAACATGATGTGGCCGGCATGGTCGAACGTGAAGCCCTGGTCGTGGATCGAACGGCACCAGCCGCCGACGCTCGCGTTCTTGTCGAGCAGGACAGCGCCCTCGCCCAGGTGATACGCGGCCGACAATCCCGTGGGGCCGGCGCCGACGATGACTGTCTGCACTCTCTGCGCGCCGCTCTGCGAGCGCAGCGGATTGACCGTGGCGCCGCTGCCCGCGGCGGCAGCGCCGGCACTGGCGGCCATGCCTGCGTTGCCAGCACTGCCCGCGTTGCTGAACCGTCCCGCGCTTCGGCCGGGCCTGGTCTGCGCCAGCAGGCGGCGCATGGCGTCCACCGTGACATCCCACGACGTGCCAGCCACGATGGTGCGCATGGTGGCGCCCATGGCGGCACGGCGCTCGGGCGTCATCGCCATGGCCGCCTCGCACGCTGCCAGGAAGCCGTCCGTATCGCGCGCGATCGCAACCACGTGCCCGTACGGACGGGCGACGTCGGCGATGTCGGTACTGACGATGGGCAGCTCGGCGGCCATGTATTCGAGCACCTTGGTCGGGCTGATGAAACGGGTGGCCTCGTTCAGGGCGAACGGCAGCAGGCACACGTCCCAGCCGGCCAGCAAGCCAGGCAGTGCTTCGTAAGGCTGCTGGCCAATATAGTGAATGTTGGGGCGCTGCGGCAGGCTGGCGGGGTCGATTTTCATGACCGGCCCCACCATCACCAGCTGCCAGTCCGGATGGGCGTCGGCCAGCGCACCGATCAGCGGCGCGTCGAAACGCTCGTCGATCACCCCGTAAAAGCCCAGGCGCGGCGAGGCAATGCCGGCCTGGAGCGGATGATTCCTGTCGCGCTCGAGCGCGCGCGCGAAGTGGCGCACCTCGACGCTGCTGGGAAAGCAGTGGGCGTTGGGGTGGCGCTCGCGTTTGGCCTGGTACAGGCTCGGCCCGCCGGCAAATACCAGGTCGGCCAGGTTGAGCAGGGCCGTTTCGCGCTGCAGCAGCTGGCGGGGCGGATTCTTGAACGCCGCCAGCTCGTCCATGCAATCGTACACGACCAGCGCCGCATGCAGTTCCTGCAGCAGCGGCAGGGCCATCGGCGTGTAGAACCAGACGATGGGCTGCTCTCCGGGTTCCACCAGGCCGGCCAGCATCGGTTGCAGCAGGCGGATCTGGTCGTCGTGAAAACCGGGCGCATGCACCGGCGTGTGCGGCCGGTACACGGTCACATTGGGAACCGGAGTCGATTTCTCCATGAAGCTGTCGCCATCATCGTGCACGGGCTCTTCGATAAAGAGGATGCGGAAATGTTGCGCCAGCCGCGACAGCAACTGCTGCGGCCGCTGATAAACAAAATCCCAGCGCAGGTGGCAAAAAACGATGATTGTAGACATGCTGGCTCCTTTCGCCCATCGCGGGCGTGTGGTGGAAAAGTGATGTGTCAGGCTGACCCGCGGCGCCGTCCGCGCGGGTGGTGTAAGCGGCTGGTCAGGCAATTCCCGGGTAGCAGTCCTCCTTTTTATCGTCGTTGCGCGTGGCCGCGCTGATCAGTTCGAGCGGAACCTTGGGTGTGCGGTCGGCGCACAGCAGGCCGTTCGCTTCCTGGAAGGTGTCGCTGAACTGGGTGTAGCAAAAGCCGCTGAACATGGTCGTGGTGTTGACCACCGCCAGCAGGCGCCGGTACAGGTCGAGAAAACTGTCTTCGGTATGGGCGCGCGAGTAGCCCCAGGTGCGCGCGCTACCGTTGTGCCGGTCGAAGGCGACACCGCCGAATTCGGTCAGCACGATGGGCTGGCCCCGGTGCGGAAAGCCGTCCAGGGTGAGGATGCGTCCGCCCGGACGGCGCTGGTCGAACAGGGTGCGCGTCGGTTCGCTGGTGGTGTAGCGCGCCGCCAGCCTGTCGGGATTGCAGTCGTAGTCATGGATGCCGAGGATGTCGGTGGCCGACGCTTCCCAGCCATCGTTGCCGATCACCGGCCGCGTTGCGTCGAGCGTGCGTGTCAGGTGGTACAGGGCTTCGACCGCGTTGCGGTGGGCCTGGGTCAGGGTCAGATTCGGCACGCCCCACGATTCGTTGAAGGCGACCCAGACGATGATGCAGGGATGGCTGTAGTCGCGTTCGATGGCCTCGGTCCATTCGCGCACCATGCGCGTGATGGCCTTGGGGCTGAAGCGGTAGGCCGACGGAATTTCTTCCCACACGAGCAGGCCGAGCCGGTCGGCCCAGTACAGATAGCGCGGATCTTCGATCTTCTGGTGCTTGCGCACGCCATTGAAACCCATGGCCTTGGCCAGCTCCACGTCGCGCCTGAGCGCCGCGTCCGACGGCGCCGTCAGCAGCGATTCGGGCCAGTAGCCCTGGTCGAGCACCAGCCGCAGCGCATAGGCGCGGCCATTCAACATGAAGCGGTCGCGGTTGATCGCCACCGAGCGCAGCGCCGTGTAGGAATGCACCAGGTCGAGCACCTTGCCCCGATGGTGCAGGCTGACCTCGGCAGTGAGCAGGGTGGGACGCTCGGGACTCCACAGCAGTTCGTTGCGCGAGTCGTCGATGCCCGGGTCGGACAAGGCAATCTTGCGGTTGGCCTCGTTGCCGAGCAGCCTGTAGTGATCGTCCGCCAGCAGATTGGCGCCGTGCCAGATCTTGACCTCGACGAACAGGTCTTCCGTGATGTCGCCGGTGGCAAAGATTTCGCAGCCGATTTCGTAGGTTTCGAAGATGGGCGTCCAGCGCAGGCTCTGGATGTAGGTCGACGCCACCTGCTCGATCCACACCGTCTGCCAGATGCCGGTGGTGCGCGGATACCAGATCGAATGCGCTTCGAGCAGCCAGTCCTGCTTGCCGCGCGGCTTGGCCAGGTCGTGCGGATCATCCTCGACGCACAGCGTCACGAGCTGCGTGCCCTCCTCCCTGAGCACGCCGCTGATGTCGGCCGAAAACGGCGTGTGTCCGCCCTCGTGCTCGGCCACCAGGTGCTGGTTGACCCAGACCCGGGCGCGGTAATCGACCGCGCCGAAATGCAGAAGGGTGTGTCCCGCGTGCGGCGCCAGATGGAACGTGCGTTCGTACCAGCACACCGTGTGAAAGCCCGTGTCGCCGATACCGCTGGCGCGCGATTCCGGCGCGAACGGCACCTCGATCCGGTGCGTCCACCCGGTCGCGCCATCGGGCATGCGGCAGCGCCGTTCATCGTCGAACATGAATTTCCACGGCCCGTTCAGGCTGATCCAGTGCTCACGCACGAGCTGCGGTCGCGGGTACTCGAATTGACTCATTGGTGCTCCTCGCCGTGGGCTTGCAATGACGTTGGGCGCTGGTGCGGCGCCAAGCTGCGCAACGCGCCGTGTCGGGCAGCTGGCGCGCCACTCCATGCCGCGAACAGCGCCGTTATCGCGGACAGGGAACGGATGCTAGCACGCCCATTTTGCGCATTTTCACGCCCAGCTAAGGCAAGATTTCTAAGTGAAAATGGCTTGTAACCAGTAGCGTTCAATCATATTGAACGCAAAGGTTTTTCTGAGAGGGAGGAGTGATGCCGTGGACTTGAGGAGGTCGAAACTGGTTACACGAAGTAGGCTGGTGCCTACATCAAAAATCGGCGTTTTTACGTGTGTGAACGAAGCGGAGACGCGGATGGGGCGCGCGCGGCCCGCTACGCGCCGCGCCGCCCGCGTGGCTGGTTGGCGCTATTTGGCCAGTTCGACCATGACAGCCGTGTACATCTGCAGGTTCAGTATCAGTTGCTTGACGGTGATGAATTCATGTTCGGAGTGACCCGAATACACCGTCCCCGGCATGGTCGGGCCGAAGCTGACCGCGTTCGGGAACAGGCGCGAATTGGTGCCGCCGCCGATGGAAATCGGGCGCGGATTCTTGATGCCGGTGTAATAGGAAAACACGGACAGCAAGGTCGGCACCTGGGGTGCGCTTTTCTGCAGCCATGGTTCCGTGATCTCGACCTTCACGTCGGCCAGCGCGATGCGGCGCGCCTGCCACTGGGTCAGCGCCTCGTTCACTTCGCCGGTCAGCTGTTCGGTGCTCTTGCCTTGCGGACGGCGCAGGTTCACGTGCAGCGAGATCCCGGCGTCGCCCTGCTTGATGACGGTCGGCGCCACCGTCATCGGCCCCATGAATTTATCGCGGTAAGCGATTTTGCCGAACTTTTCACCGTAAATGCCGGTCCCAATCAGGTCGTTGAGCAGATTGACCATGGCGCCGGCCGTGGTGTTCGGCCACGGCTGTACATTGAGCGCGTCGGCCAGCATGCTGATCGCATTGACGCCATCTTCCGGCTTGGACGAGTGCGCCGACAGGCCCTGCGCCTTGACCAGCAGTTGCTTGCCCTGGCGGCTGAAGGTGTAGCGCATGCCGCCCTGGGCGCTTGCGCGCTGGCGGATGCGCGTTTCCAGTTCCGCCGTGGCGTCCTCGATGGCGGCGCTGGCGTCTTCGGGAATCTGGCTGCCGAAAAAGCCGCCGCCGAAGGCAACGAGCGATGCCGTGCCTGCCGGCGCCGGTGCCTGCGCCGGCACCGTCACGCCGATCGTGCCGTAGCCCTTCTCGGCCGTCACCACCGGATACTCGGCGTCGAGCGTGATGTTCATCTGGGGCGGCTGGTGCGTCTTGAGAAACTCGGTCAGCGGCCCCCAGTCGGACTCCTCGGCCATGTACACATACAGTTCCAACCGTTTCGACAGCGCCACTTTGCTATCCTTGATCGCCTTCATCGCGTACAGGGCGGTGGCGATCGGTCCCTTGTCGTCCTCGGTGCCGCGCCCGATCAGGCGTCCGGCCTCGCTCGTCTTGTCCAGCTCGAAAGGCGATTTTTTCCACTTGGATGGATCGACCGGCTGGATATCGCCGTGCGTGATGATGCCGACCCGCTCGCTGCCGCTGCCCAGGCCGATGACCATCACATAGCCGTGGTCGGTGTAATCGAGGCCGAGCCGCTCCGCCTCGCTCCTGAGGTAGCTTTTGAAACCGAGATGCTGCGGATTGCGCTCGAACGGCACCGTCTTGTCGGCGACCGTATTGAAGCTGACCATCTTCGCCAGGCTGTCGATGACCGCGGTGCGATAGGTTGCCGCCGCATGGGCGGCCGCGCGCAAGGCCGCATCCCCCGGTGGCGGGGGAGCGGCGCCGGCAGCGGTGCTCAGGCAGCACAGCAGGCTGGCGAGGACGAACGAGTGGCGCATGGTGACGATCCTGGACGTTGGGTTTGCGTAACGTCAAAGTCTATCACCGCCGGCCATCCGGTGCAGGCGCGGGGCGCGCAGCGGCGAGCGCGGGGCCGCAAGGGCGCGGCCGCAAGGGCGCGGCCCAAGGGCGTGGCGCAAGCGCTGCCCCAAGGTCGCGACCGAAGCGGGCGCCGCAAGCGGGCGCCGCAAGCGGACGCCGCTAATGCTGCCGCGCGGCCATCTTGCTCAGCAGGTAAATACCGTACAGCGACGCGATGCCGACCAGCGCATACACCAGGCGTGACCAGATGGTGCCATCGCCGAACAGCGCCGCCACCAGGTCGAACTCGAAGGCCCCGACCAGACCCCAGTTGATGCCGCCGACGATCATCAAGACCATCGCCAACCAGTCCATGGCGGAAAAGTGAGTCGAGTGCAACGCGCTGCCGGAGTTGCGGCGTTCCGGAATGTGGCGGCGTTCGTTTGCGGGTGCGTTCATTGTTGCCATTATTGCCTCCTTGTGGTCTCCACCAGAATGGTGGCGTCCCGGTAGGACAGCAAACCGGGGCACAAAGTTTTCGCCATCGTGCAGGCCGACGCCGTGCGCGCGGCGCTTCAGGTATGGTGAGGGACGAAACCACCATCGAAGGAATGAGCCCATGAGCGAAAAAAGCATCAAGCGCCTGCATCCGGCGCAACGCGACGACATCGGCGACCTGCTGACCCAGCGCCCGCTGCCGGGCCCGTACGCCGACCAGATCGATCCCTTCCTGTTCCTCAATCATCACGGACCGCAGCACTACCCGCCGGGCAACCGCGGCCTGCCGTTCGGACCGCATCCGCACCGCGGTTTCGAGACCGTCACTTTCATCGTCGACGGCACGCTGATGCACAACGATAGCGCTGGGCACGAGAGCATCATCGGCGCCGGCGGCGTGCAATGGATGACCGCCGGCAGCGGCATCGTGCACGCCGAAGTCTCGCCGCCGGAATTTCGCGAGCAAGGCGGGCAACTCGAGATCCTGCAGTTGTGGATCAACTTGCCGGGACGCCTGAAGCTGACCGCGCCGGCCTACACCGGGCTGCAGCAAGGCGATATTCCGGGCATCGCACTCGACGGCGGCAAGGTCGACCTGCGCCTGATCGCCGGCGAATGGAACGGCAACCAGGGCCCGGTGCATTCGCTGACCGGCGTCTTCATGAGCACGGTGGCGATGCGCGCCGGCGGCCAGTTGCACGTGCCGGACCTGCGCGCGCGCAACGTGTTCCTGTATGTGGTGCGCGGCACCGTCGAGGTGAACGGCGACCGCGCCGACGCCTTCCATCTGGCCGAACTGAACGAAGAAGGCGACGCCCTCAGCATCAGCGCCGAAACCGACGCCCTGCTGATCTTCGGCCACGCCACCCCGCTCGGCGAGCCGGTGGTGTCGCACGGACCGTTCGTGATGAATACGCGCGAGGAAATCCAGACCGCCATCGCTGACTTCGAGGCCGGGCGTTTCCAGACCTTGCGCTAAAGCGGCATGGGGCGCAGAGGCGTCCCATGCCCGTGCGGCAAAGGCTGCGGACGCAATCTGTTCTGATCAGCCCTGATGACGCGAATACGCGAATCCCGACGTGGCCCTCATCGTGTTGCGTCCGGCAATCGGGGCCATCCGGTCGCTGCTCACGCGCCCGCTCAGATACCGATTAGCCGCGCCTGCCATGACTAACGAATCTCGAAAAAAATCCTACTTTACTGATGGTGACGGATGACTATTCCATCCTTTCAAAGCAAGTGGCACAGTGGAAATCACATCAAGCCCCGCATTTACGTGTTGGAAGTGCGCAAGCGCGATACCCCGGATGAGCCTGCCATCGCATGGTTTCTGGTCGAACGCGAAGTGACGATCGTTCGCGATCGGGACAATGCGATCCACAGTGCATCGATCCAGATCTCCTTCGAACGTATTGAATCGAGGTCCGCTCGCATGGCTGGAGTGAGCTTTTTCGCAGGCAGTTATTCCCGTGGTTTCGAGGGTGAGCCACGCGTTTCCCTCACTTCCGGCGACATGGGCAAGGGAACCGTTTTCCTTGACCCGCCAGAACTGCGGGGACAGCGCATCGGCACCTATTTGATGAACGAGATCGTGATGTGGGCACAGCAATGGCCGGCTGCCACCGTCAACGCCATCGAGCTGCTCGCAGGCCAGGCCGACGATGGAAACAAAGCCCGGCGCAATCGTTTCTATGAGCGGTTTGGCCTGGAATTTGTTTACCGTGATACGGAACAGCGTGAGGGTCTATCCCGTCCCATGCGCGTTGATGCGCTCACCCCCGTCGAGACGTGGAAGGAAAACGTGCTGGAGCGGGACATTCGTGACTATATCGGGGAACTGCGCAGTCACCTCAACTCCGTCAACGTCGACATATCCCGCCAGGAGCAGACAATCAAGAGCCTGCGCAGCGAAATCGAACGGGCGCAAGCCAGGCCGCTACGCTGGGCACTTCGGCGTACCTTGTGGGGACTTTACGCCCTCGCCGGTCCACTGATCGTCATTCTGATCATTGCCGCCGCCATATGGTCGTTTGTGAAGACATGATCAGGTAGGCGCGGCTGCGCGGCTTTTCCTCAACACCGTCATTGATGTTCAGGTACCGGTCGCGCCGCCCGGTTTCACGCCACACATCGATATCAGCCAGAATGGAGCAGTGCCTCGGTCGACAGCACCAGCGTCTCCTTGATCTCCTCCATCACCACATAGCTCTTCGATTGGGCCGCGCCGGGCAACTGCAGCAGCATGTCGCCGAGCAGCTTGCGGTACTCCGCCATCTCGTGGATGCGCGCCTTGATCAGGTAGTCGAAATCGCCCGACACCAGATGGCATTCCTGCACCTCGGGAATGCGCAGCACCTCGCGCCGGAACTGCTCGAAGGCCGAGGCCGACTTCTGGTTCAGCGTAATTTCCACAAACACCAGCAGCTTGGCGCCCAGCGCGGCCGGAGCGACGCGCGCGTAATAACCGCTGATGACGCCGTCGCGCTCCATGCGCTTGACGCGCTCGATGCAGGGCGTGACCGACAGGCCGACCCGCTCGCCCAGGTCCTTCATCGAAATGCGGCCTTCGTGTTGCAGGATGCGCAGGATGTGGCGGTCGAGCTTATCGAGGCTGCGGGTCGATTCTTTAACGATTCGCATGAAATTCCACTAAATAAGTGCAGTTATACGTGAACAAAGACTGGTTGAATCGCAATAATATAGCGGAAATTCTTGAATCCACATTTATTCTTCCGGAGAGACCATGCGTGTCGTCATTTTGGGCAGCGGCGTTATCGGCGTAACCACCGCCTACTACCTGGCCAAGGCCGGCCACGACGTCACCGTGCTCGACCGCCAGCCCGGTCCGGCGCTGGAAACGAGCTTCGCCAATGCGGGCCAGATTTCGCCCGGCTACGCCTCTCCGTGGGCCGCGCCCGGCATTCCCCTCAAGGCCATGAAATGGATGCTGCAGCGCCACGCGCCGCTGTCGATCACGCCTGACGGCACCACCTTCCAGCTCAAATGGATGTGGGACATGCTGCGCAACTGCACGGCCGACCGTTACGCGGTCAACAAGGAACGCATGGTGCGCCTGGCCGAGTACAGCCGCGACTGTTTCAAGACCCTGCGTGAAGAAGCCGGCATCAGCTACGAAAGCCGGCAGCGCGGCACCATGCAGTTGTTCCGTACCGAACAGCAGTTTGCCAGCGCGGAAAAAGACATCAAGGTGCTGCAGGATTCCGGCGTGCCCTACGAACTGCTCACGCGCGACCAGCTCGGCCAGGCCGAACCGGCACTGGCGCTGGTCAAGGACAAGCTGGTCGGCGCCCTGCGCCTGCCCAATGACGAGACTGGCGACTGCCAGCTGTTCACCACGCGCCTGGCCGCGATGGCCGAAGCGCTGGGCGTTCGCTTCCGCTACAACGTCCCCATCGACCGCCTGGCGGTGACGGGCAACGCGATCAGCGGCGTGCATTGCGGCGATGAACTGGTGCAGGGCGATGCCTATGTGGTCGCGCTCGGCGCGCACTCGACCGCGCTGCTCAAATCGATCGTCGACATTCCCGTGTACCCGATGAAAGGCTACTCGATCACCGTGCCGATCACGGACGCCAGCAAGGCGCCGGTCTCGACCATTCTGGATGAGAGCTACAAGATTGCCGTAACCCGCTTCGACGACCGCATCCGCGTCGGCGGCATGGCCGAGATTGCCGGCTTCGACCAGCGCCTCAATCCGCGCCGCCGCGCCACCCTAGAAATGGTCGTCAACGACCTGTTTCCGGGCGCGGGCGACAGTGCGCGCGCCACCTTCTGGACCGGGCTGCGGCCGATGACGCCGGATGGCACCCCGATCGTCGGGCGCACCGCGCTGGGCAATCTGTTCCTCAACACCGGGCACGGCACGTTGGGCTGGACCATGTCGTGCGGCTCCGCGCAGATGCTGGCCGACCTGATGTCGGCCAGGCGCCCGGCAATCCGCTTCGACGACCTGTCGGCTGGCCGCTACCACGGCCGCGGCAGCGACGGGCGGCTCGACCTCGCCAACGCCTGACACCAAAAGCTCCTACTACAGCAGTAAAAGCCCCTACAACCGGGGTCAGAGCTCTGATTAGCAATATTTTTGTTGCTGATTGGAGCTCTGACCCCGATTGTACTGACCCCGGTTGTAGGCGTTTGGAGGTCAGCCGTAGGAGTTTGGTTAGTTGTAAAACGTAAACACACTTGCGAGCAATGTTTTTCCACCGCGCATCTATGTTATTCTTTGACTACTGTTCGTGCACCGGATGACTATCCGGTACACCGTGATTCAGCGCCAGCACCCAGATTGACCGTCCATCGCATGCCTTGGACGCTCGTGCGGAGCGAAAACTCTCTTTCATCCCGACCGCGCACCATTTGCGCGCGCGGTCCTTGTCCAGGAAAAAATATGAATAAGAAAATCTCATGGATGTTGGCTGCCGCTTCCATGGCGCTTGCCGGCAATGTCGGCGCAAGCACGATCGTGATCGAATCGGCTTCCGCCACCCCGTCCGGCATCCTGGCCGACGCCGCGGCCTATCGGAGCGCCGTCAACGGTGCGCTCCAGGGCGCCACCTACGCGAAAACCAGCGTCGATTCGTATAACAACATCACCCACGCCAGTCTGTTCGGTGGCGGCAGTAACTTCGCGCTCAAGTCGACCATCAGCTTCGGCGTCAGCGAAGCCAATGCCGGCGTCTGGCAGTTCCGCGCAGGCGTCGATTTCGGCTACGGCGGCGCGCTGTTCTTGAACGACGTGGCGCTCGACTCGAAAAGCCACGATATGTGGTGGGACGGCCAGTACGCCAATCCATCGCAGTATTTCAATGCCACAGTGAACCTGGGCGCGGGCAACCACACCCTGACGATCTATGGCTTCGAAGGATGCTGCGATGGCGCCCAGCAAGCGCAGTTCATGGCCCCAACCGGCACGTTCACCAGCTTCAGCACGTCGGATAATCTCGTCAGCGCGGTCCCGGAACCGGAAACCTATGCCATGTTCCTGACCGGCATGGCCATGCTGGGATTCATGACCCGCCGCCGCGATCGGCCGGCAAAAATCAGCGCCTGAGCAGCGGCCGGCAGGCCGGTCTCAGATCGGCCTCCCCTGCCCGTCACTCCACCGTGATCGGCAAATCGCGTCCGTTGAGCGCTTCGTTGCCGACGTAATCGGCCGCGAAGATGCGGATCAGGTAGTCGCCCGGCGCCAGCGCGGCCGGGTCCCATCCCCCGGTTTTGGCCACGCCGTCG
The DNA here is from genome assembly GCF_030846505.1 of Massilia pseudoviolaceinigra. Lineage (NCBI taxonomy): Bacteria > Pseudomonadati > Pseudomonadota > Betaproteobacteria > Burkholderiales > Oxalobacteraceae > Massilia > Massilia pseudoviolaceinigra. The sequence continues at coordinate 77,431 of NZ_JAVCWL010000033.1, forward strand.
CGCACGGTGTTGGTCACCACGTACAGGAACCGCGTCGTCGCGCTGCCGTACACGGTGATGCCGCTATTGTCGGCGTACGCCAGCTTGACGCTTTCCGGGTCCGGCGGCAGCTTGTTGAATTCGATGTTGATCAGCGGCTTGTCGAACCCGGCGACCGGCGTGCCGTCCGCCTGCAGCACCTGGTAACCGACCTTGTACAAACCCAGCTTGCGCCGCGCGGCGTTTCCATCGGCCTGGTCGTAGGCATCGACCACGATCCCCAGCGGGCCCGTGCCGCGCGCCACCATCACCCGCTTGCCCGGCTTGCGCGCCAGCGCCGTGCCGGCCGCGTCGACCAACTGAATCTTGTCGATGCGCGGCGCCACCTGGTCGCTGAAACCGGTGAACGGCAAAGTCAGCGGGTTGGCTTCCGCCCCGCCCGGCTGGTACACGAGGTGCACGTGGAACATGCGGTTGACCGTGCCGAGCGCTTCGCCCACATGGAAACGCGTGCCGCGCTTGACGCGCATGCGCGCCGCCTTGCCCTTTTCGTTGTCGAGCATGATGAAGCGCGCCGGGTCGAGCGGCGCATCCTTGACCGTGCGCCCTACCCGCATGTGGATGTAGGCCATGCTGTCGACGCTCATGCCTTCGCCGACGTCGCCGAAGGCCCAGTTGGGCACCGGGCTGCTGACTTTTTCGTCGGCCACCGCCAGTACCGGCACGCCCATGTTGGCCTGGACATCGAGGCCGCTGTGAAAGTGATGCCGGCTTTCGCCGCCGTAGCTGCCGCGCACTTCGCCGATCGTGCCGACCACTTCGTGGCGCTGATCCTGCGGCTTGAACGGCCACGGAAAGCGCCCGGCCGCGGCCGGCGCTGCGGGCGCGGGCAACGCTGCCGCAACAGGCTGGGACGCAGTCGATGCCGCCGCAACCGGCGCGGTCCCCGTGGCGACCAGCGCCGGCGCCTTGGGCGCCAGCACCGCGGTCGCGCCGTCAAGCCGCGGCGAGACCCGGTGCACGGTGCGCTTCACGGCATCGGCCACGTACAGCGCGCCGGTGCGGTCGAGCGCAATCGCACTCGGCCGGCTCAAGCGCAGCGACTTGTCGTCGCCGATGTCGATATCGACGCCAATCCCGGTCAGGCCGCGCAAGCTGCCGTCGGGGCTGACCTGCAGGATGCGTCCGCGCCAGATATCGCCCACGTACAGAAAACCGTCATGCGTGAGCGCCAGGCCGACCGGGCGCCGCAGCAGCGGTTTTTCGGCGTCTTCCGGGGCAATGGCCAGGGTGATCACCTGGCCGTCCGGCGCCAGCTTGCGCACCGCGCCGTTGCTGGTGTCGGCCACATACAGGTTGCCTGTGGCGTCGACCACGACCGAGGTGGGCGTGTCGAACTGGGCGGCGGCAGCCGGTCCGTCGACGTAGCCGGGCGCGCCGCCGGCGAGCGTGCTGACCGTACCGTCAAGCGCGATCTTGCGGATGCGGTCGTTATAGGTGTCGGCCACGTACACCACGCCGGCCTTGTCGACCGCCACGCCGACCGGTCCGTTGAACTGGGCCTCCCCCGCCTTGCCGTCACGGTAGCCGGCCACGCCGGTGCCGCCGATGGTGCTGACCACGCCAGACGGCGTGATCTTGCGGACCGCGTTGTTGCCGGTATCGGCGACGAACAGGTTGCCGGCAGCATCGATGGCTATGCCGGACGGCGTGTGAAACCCGGCGGCGGCGCCAGTGCCGTCGGCAAAGCCTTCGCGTCTGCCGGCCAGGGTGGAGACGACGCCCTCAGGCGTGATTTTGCGGATGCGGTTGTTCTCGCCCGCATCGGCCACGAACACGTTGCCGTCGCGGTCGATCACGAGGCCGAAGGGGTCGGAAAAGCGCGCCTGCGCCGCGGCGCCATCGGCGAATCCGGCGCTGCCGCTGCTGCCGGCCACGGTGCCGATGCTCACCGGCCAGCCCAGCACGGTCGGCTGCGGTTTGATGCCGACCATGGCCGCCACTTTACGGACCGCCGGCTGCCCGCCCGGTTGCAGCGCGTACCAAATGCCGCCCGCGCCAATGGCGCCGATGGCCGCCGCTATCACCAGCGGCTTCTTGTATTTACCATTCAAACTCGTCACCTGGCTCAGCATTATCAAAACACGAAGCTTACCTCATCATCAAGTACACTAGGTGCCGGCCGGATGACCGGCATTTTTCCTGATCGGAGTTCAATGGATACCTCGACCCGGCTGGCGTGCGCGCTGGCCTTTGCCGCCTGCCAGGCGGGCCACGCCGTGGCCGCCGGCGCGCCTCCGGCCATGCTGGAACGCCTGCACGTGGCCAGCGCCCTGACGGCGCCGCAATCGTTCACCTCCGGCGTGGAAGGGCCGGCGGTCGATGCCGCCGGTAATGTGTACGCAGTCAATTTCGCGCGCCAGCAAACCATCGGCAAGGTCAAGCCGAACGGCGAGGCCGAGGTGTTCGTGACCCTGCCCGGCACCAGTGTGGCCAACGGCATCCGCTTCGGGCCCGATGGCGCGATGTATGTGGCCGACTACGTGGAACACACGATTTACCGCATCGACCCGGCCAGCGGCGCCGTCGCCGTCCATGCGCGCGAGGCCGCCATGAGCCAGCCGAACGACCTGACCATCACGGCGGCTGGGGTCATCTATGCAAGCGATCCGGACTGGAAGAAGAATGCGGGGCGCGTGTGGCGCATCGATCCGGACGGCAAGGTCACGCTCGCGGCCGACCAGCTCGGCACTGCCAACGGCATCGACGTCAGCCCGGACGGGCGCACCCTGTATGTGAACGAGAGCGTGCAGCGCCATATCTGGGCGTTCACCATTGCGCCCGATGGCACGCTCGGCGGCAAGCGCCGCATCGCCAGTTTTGCCGATTTCGGGCTCGACGGCATGCGCGTCGATGTCGACGGCAACCTGTACGTGACGCGCATCGGCAAGGGCACGGTGGTCAAGATGTCGCCGCAGGGACGCATCCTGGCCGAGATTGCCCTGCCCGGCAAGAAGCCGAGCAATATCAGTTTCGGCGGGCCGGATGGCCGCACCGCGTACGTGACCGAGGTGGAGAACGGGCAGCTGCTGCAATTTCGCGTGGCACGTCCGGGACTGGAATGGCAGCAGCGCCAGACCGGCGGCGTCAAAGCGGCGCAGTAAGCACCAAGCCGAGCAGGCGCTGGCGAGAACGATGGCGGCGATGCCGTGCCGCTGGCAACAAGATAGCGAGGATACCGGCATCGCTGCAAACGCAGGCCCGGAGCGCAACCATGACGCGGCGATGCGCGCCGTGGCACAGTGCAGGGTGAGGCCGCAGCGCAGGCGCCCGGCGGCTTAAGGGCGCGCTGGCGGCAGGTCCGGGCGCAACGGGCCGCCCTGGCCACGCGCGCCGCCACCGGCCTGCGGATTGATGGTGCCACCGCACTCGCCGTATTTGTGCAGGAAGCTCTCGTACGCCGCGTCCGGCGCCGCAAAGCGCGCCTGGCTGGCTGGCGTTTTGGGCAAGCCCGGCCAGCAGGCCGAGGCCATCACCAGCGTGGCGTCGATGTCGCCGGCCTGGATTTTCCCCAGCACACCCAATCCCCGCAGCACTTCCACGGCAATCAGTTCCTGCGTTTCGGCACAGAAATCGGTCAGGTCCATGCGCGCGCCGTACTCTTCCCATATCTCGCGCGTGATGCGGTACAGGCCGGCGGCGGTACTCTTGCCGTCGTGTCCAGGGCCGGGATGGGTGGAGAAATCGGTGAAGCGCCACGGGTCGCTGCGCCGGCCGCGGATGGCGCCATCGAGAAAATCGACGCCGCCGCCGAGGCTGTGGCACATCGCGCGCAGGAAGGCGCGGATGTTGGGCTGCTTGAGGTAGACGCGATTTTCTTCAAGCCGGCATGCTTTCTCGAGCCGGATACGCACCGCCTTCGCTTCGGCTTCATCGGCCGGCGTGGTGCTCACGCGCGCCCGGTGGTGCAGGACGGCGCCGGACGGCGAAATGAGGGTCGCGCTCATGCTGCTTCCTAGACAAAGATTTCGACGGACTCGGGCACCGCGGTCGTTGACAGCAAGTGCGTGTAGCCGTTGCGGTCCGAGGTGCCGAATTCGAGCTGCCCGCTGGCGCGTACCACCGCGTATTCCTTGTGGACCAGCGGGTCGCCGGTTTCTTCGTCGAGCAGCACGAAGCGCTCGTTGAAGCTGGGGCCGCGCGGCGCGCTGCGGGATGGGTACGACGGGTCGCTGTCATTGGTGTTGGACAGGGCGCGCCCGGTATCCTTGAGCACCTGACTGCGCATGATCTGCACCGGCAGCAGCTTGGGTGGAGGCGAGCAGCGGCAGGTGCATAAATCGTTTTCGAGCGCGACGTGTTTGCCGTCGGACATTTCGGGGATGCGCGGTCCGACGCACAGGATGCGCCCGGTCGCCTTGCATGCGGGACAGGCTACCAGGTCGCCCTCGAGTGCGATGGGCACGCCGTTGATGCAGCCGCTGCCGCTGGCCGACATGACGCGCCCGCCGGCGGTCGTGGTGGCCCCGAGGGTGATGGTATAGCGCCTCATTGCGGCAGGCTCCGCGTGGCTGGACTGCGGCTGGCTCCTGCGGGAACGACGGGATGGGAGGTCAGTTTCATGGCTCTTCCTTTGCGACGACATAAACAAGCTGGCGTTAGCGGCACCGGGGCGCCTGACATATGCCAAGGTTACGTTTCGACGCTGTTGGAGGCTTGACATCGCTCAAGCAAACCATTGCTAGCTAGCAGGCTGAACAGGGTCCGCAACGATCGTCCATCGCAGCCGTCCTGCCCTGCTGGTGCCGCGCAGCCGGCGTCGCAACGCCTCGGCCTGGAACGCGCGCGGCGTGACGGCGCGCACGGCAAAGCACGACGTCGGCGGCCACCCTCTTCACTTTGCCGGAACGCATGCCCATCGCATGGGGCGCAAATATTCCCAGGGAGCGGGCCTGTTGCCGGCTGCGCTGTTGGGCGATTGACTTATTTTTGAATGGCCGATCAGTTCTTTTTTTCGTTCGTCAGGGCCAGGTCCTGCATTGCCGTAAGGGCCTCGCCCGCGCTCACCTCTTCGATATTGGTGCGCCCGCCAAAGCTCGATGCACCCATCCAGGTCCTGAAATAAAGCACTTTCGGAGTACCGACGGTCACGCTGATTTTGCGCTCACCCGGATACATGACCGAAGGGATGGCGATCTCGCAGTCGCCGGCCGGCAAATCCGCATAGAACATACCGCCTGGAATGGATTCCCCGACCTTGGCGCCGCACGCGAAAATATCGGGACGCATGCCGGCGCCGAAGGACGAATATTCGCGGTAGAAGAATAAACGTCCGGTCTTGTCCGCCACGGCGGGAAGGGTATTTTCTACCGTTGCAAATTTCGGGCCAGTGGCGGCGCATGCCGTCAGGAACACGACCAGGCCGGCGCAGGCCAGGGGTCTTACGAAGCGATCAAACATGGTTATCTTTTCTTCTATGAGGGAAAATGAGCCGCTATTCTGGCTTATTTGTCGTCACAAGAAAACATAAAAAGCGCAATAAAAAAAAGTGCATGTCGTTGACCATCCGCAGCGCATGGCTTATTGCGGGACAACCGTGCGCGGACTGTTCAACGCGGTATCGAGGATCTCGTGGGCCTTGTTTTGCGCGAGCTTGAGGGTGACCGGGCCCGTAAAAAACCTGACATTGTCATAGCCGCCGATCCTGGTGGAAGTGTCGCCAAATTTTTCCGACAGGATTTCCCAGCCATAGGCATCGATGACCTTCCCGCAGCAATCGGGACACGCAAGGGCAAGCACTGGAAATCCACTGGCATCGGCAAAAGCGGTCGCACCGGCAAGACTGCAGGCTGTCGTACAGAGCAGCGCTGTTTTTCGTCAGGTGCCCCATGCATGCAGGAGCTGACCACCCTTTGCGGCGAGCATCCGGCTCGCTTATTTATTCGTCACGCCAGGAATCTCGCGCGTTGGGCGCGCAAACTTGCCCTTGAGGTCGTCCGTGCCCGTTTGCGGTTTGGCCAGTTTGACGAGATCGGCGCGGTCCTTGCGGGTTCTGGCGGTGTCGAGCTTCATGCGGCGGTCGCGCTCTTCGACCAGGCCGGGCTGCGCTTCGCCGTCGCGGCTGAAGGACCAGGCCAGCATGGGTTCGCCCATTGGCAGCTTGTCGTTCGGCTGGCCCATGTGGCCGGTATTCCATACGTGCCAGGTTTTGCCGTAGCTGTTCATCTTGGACTTCATCAGCGCTTTTTCGGCGATCTTGGGGATCCCGGGCGCCATCAGCTGGCCGCTGAGGATTTCGCCGTTGTGCGGATGCCAGAATTTCTTTTCCTCGGCCGGCAAGGTTTCGAACAAGGTCTCGGAAATGATGTACTCGACGCCGTGCATGTTCGCTTTTTTGGTGTTGCTGTCGAACAGGACGCACTGGGCGAAATCCTCGTTCATCTGGTGGCAATAATGATGCGCTTCCATCTGGTGTTCGGGATGGTCCTTCATGGGGTGAAAACCGACCAGATAGATATCGAAACCGGCGACCGGACTATTGCTTTGCAAGAGTTTGGCGCCGGCTTCGAGCGCGATGGTCTTGGGCGCCTTGTCGGCCCCGGGCGGCGTTTGCGCGGGCGCCACTTTTTCTTGGGCCCAGCTTGAGGACATCGTCAGCAGCAGGGCTGCCAGCGCCGTGGAAAGATGCGTGCGTGTCATAAACAGCTCCCGAAAAGTGTGACGGCGCGGAGGTTCCCACGCCGTTTGTTCACTGATACGGTAGCGCAGCCGCGCACTTTGCGCCACGCGTTACGGGAGCGACACAGATGATGCCGGAGCCACGTTTTGGAGGGCGAGGCAGCACCGGGCGCTGCCTGCGTTTTTCTTCATCGGTGCCGCCGTCCGCGCCCGCTACCGCATCGCCCCCCTTGCAGCGCTCAGCCCTTGGCAACCTTGACCAGTTCGACGCGGCGGTTTTTTGCCCGGCCATCTTCGCTGCCATTGTCCGTGACCGGCTTTTCCGCACCATGGCCGGCGGCGCTCAGGCGGGCGCTGTCGATGCCGTCGCTGACCAGGGCCTGCACCACCGCTTGCGCGCGTTCGCGCGACAAGGTCACGTTGCGGGCCTTGTCGCCCACGTTGTCGGTGTGGCCTTCAACCGACAGGCGCAGCGCGGCTTCCTTCTTCATCAGCGCGGCGATTTCGTCGACCGCCGGCTTGCCGTCCGGACGAATGGCAGCCTTGTCGGTGTCAAAGTTGATGTACAGCGCGACATGGCCCTTGCTGTCGAGTTCCGACTTCATGGCGGAGGCGGTCACGACCTTCACCGAAGAAGCGGTCTGTTTTTCCTCGACGGAAATGATATCCACAGCTTCGTCGCTCACCATCAGCACAATCCATTTGCGGCCGGTGGCGGTCGGCAAGAAATACGCCTCATAGGAATAGGTATGAAACTCATAGCGCAGCTTTTTATCGAGCTCGCTTTGATCGTCGCCATGGGCCGCAAGGAACGCACTGTCGTGCGGCTTGGCGGTATTGACCTTGATGCCCCCCATGTCCAGCACCGCCTTGGTGTAATCGCGCTGGGCCTGGAATTGCGAGATATTGGCCTTGTGCAAAGTGAAGTGGATGGCCCGGACACGCCCTTCGACCGCATGCACTTTATCGCCGAGGATCAGATGCACCTGGTCGAAATCGGACTCCTTGGTGCTGTAATACTGTTTATCCACGGCTGGCGGGTAATCGATGAACGGGAACGGTGGCACCGGCTTGGCGATAACCGCGATCTTGTCGAGGTCCACAACAGCCGCGGCGCTGGCCGCGGCCGGCGTCGGGCTCGGTACCGCTGCCGGTGCGGCGGCCGGTTCCGGCACGCTCGCCGGTGCGCTTGCCACTGGCGCCTGCACCGGATCGGCCGGTGCTTTCGGCTTGCATCCGCTGATGGCAAAGGCGAGCGAGATCGACAGGCAAAGAGCGGCGTTGAATTGTTTGGTCATGTCGTGCAATCGTAATGAAATGAATTGGCCTGGCGGTGCAGGAAAAAGTAAAAGAACTACATTAAGCAAGGTATGCAGCCGATCTACCGCCACGGTCATCGCGGCGGCGTTTTAGCGCATTGCTCCAGTAGCGCGGCCGATTGCAGCGCCCCGGACTGACGGTCAGCCTTTGACGACCTTGACCAGCTCCACGCGGCGGTTCTTTGCGCGGCCGTCTTCGCTGCCATTGTCCATCACCGGCTTTTCCGCACCATGGCCGGCGGCGCTCAGACGGGTGCTGTCGATGCCATCGCTCACCAGGGCCTGCACCACGGCTTGCGCGCGTTCGCGCGACAGGGTCACGTTGCGGGCCTTGTTGCCCACGTTATCGGTATGGCCTTCTACCGACAGCTTCAGCGCGGTTTCCTTTTTCATCAGCGCGGCGATTTCGTCGACCGCCGGTTTGCCGTCGGCGCGCAGGGTTGCCTTGTCGGTATCGAAGTTAATGTACAGCGCAATGTGGCCCTTGCTGTCGAGTTCCGACTTCATCACGGCGGCGGTCACCATGTTCACCGACGAAGCCGTCTGTTTTTCTTCGACGGACAGGATCCGCACGCCGCTGTCATTGATCATGATGAGCATCCATTTGCGGCCCGTCGGGGTCGGAACAAAGTACACGTCATAGCTGCTGGAGTTGCCGTGGAAATTCAATTTCTTATCCAGGGCATACCTGTCGCCGCCATGCGCCTCCACGAATTTATCGTCATCCGGCGTGACGGTATTGACCTTCACGCCGCCCATGTCCACGGCTGCCTTGGTGTAATCGCGCTGCGCCTGAAATTTTGAAATCTTCGCTTTCTCCAGATTGAACGAAATCAGGCGGAAGCGACCTTCGACAGGGTGCACCTTGTTACCGACGATCAGGTGTACCTGGTCGAAGTCGGATTCGTCGGTAGTCCGGTCTCCCTCACTGATGGTCTTCGGATAATCGATAAACGGGAATGGCGGCAGCGGCTTGGTGATGACCGCGATTTTATCGAGGTCGGCGCCGACGCCGGTGCTGTCGGCCGCCGGGGTTGGGGTTGGGGTCGCAGCGGCCGCTGGCGCTTGCGCTGCGGGCGCCACCACGGCCGGCGCGCTGGCGACGGGCGCCTCGGCTGGCGCGGCCGGCGGTTTCGGCTTGCATCCGGTCACGGCGAAGGCAAGCGAGATCGAAAGGCAAAGAGCGGCGTTGAATTGTTTGGTCATGGCGGGCAGTCGGAGCGAAAAAAGGATGGGCCTGACAGTGCAGGGATTTAAATAACGATTACATAAAAACAAGGCGATCATACACGGGTGTTAATCAATCGCAATCGGTAATAGCGGCGGCGTTTTACCGGTTCGCTTTGCCCTTGGCGGCCAGCGCGCACCGGGCACATCGCCGGGTGCCGCCGGTGTGATGGGACGGCGCGGGGCGCCCCTGATGGTCAGCCTTTGACGACCTTGACCAGTTCGACGCGGCGGTTCTTTGCGCGGCCCTCTTCGCTGCCGTTGTCCACCAGCGGCTTGTCCGAGCCGTGGCCGGCGGCGTTCAGGCGGGCGCCGTCGATACCGTCGCTCACCAGGGCCTGCACCACCGCTTGCGCGCGTTCGCGCGACAAGGTCGCATTGCGGGCCTTGTCGCCCACGTTATCAGTGTGCCCTTCGACGGACAGGTGCAGCGCGGTTTCCTTTTTCATCAGCGCGGCGATTTCGTCGACCGCCGGTTTGCCGTCCGGGCGGATCGCCGCCTTGTCGGTGTCGAAGTTAATGTAGAGGGCCACCCGGCCCTTGCTATCGAGTTCCGACTTCATGACGGCGGCGGTCACCATCTTGACCATCGATGCCGTCTGTTTTTCTTCGATAGACGTAACGCGCACACTGTTATCGTTGGCCATGATCAGCATCCATTTGCGGCCGGTCGGCGTCGGGAAAAAATAGGTTTCGTAGCTGTAGTTTTCATTCGGATAATCCAGCTTCCTGGCCATGGCATCGGTGAAAACGCCATTCACCTTCTCGAAGGCCTCGTCTTTCGGCTTGCTGGTATTGACCTTGACGCCACCCATGTCGGTTGCCGCCTTGGCGTAATCGCGCAGCGCCTGGAAGCGCGACACCTTGGCATCGGCCAGTTCAAACACCAGCCGCCGGAAACGCCCTTCGACGGCCTGCACCTTGTTACCGACGATCAGGTGCAACTGGTCGAAGTCGGACGCCTTGGTTTGCTGTTTCTGTTCACCGATGTTTTCGGGGTAATCGACAAACGGGAACGGCGGCATCGGCTTGCTGATGACCGCGATCTGGTCGAGGTCGACGACGTCGGCGCTGGCGGACGCCGGCGGCGGCGTGGCGGCCACCGGCGCTGGCACCACGGCAGGCGACGGCGCAGGGGCGGGAACGCTTGCCACAGGCGCCGCAACGGGCGCCGGCACGGATTCGACCGGTGGTTTCGGCTTGCATCCGGTGATGGCTAGGGCAAGCAAAATCGGCAGGCAAAGGGCGGCGTTGCGTTGTATGGTCATGGCGGGCAATGGATAAAAAGGGATCGGCCTGACGGTGCAGGGAAAAGTATAACAATTGCATAAAGACAAGCCGATGATACACGGGAGCTGATCCATCGCAACCGGTAATAGCGGCCGTGTTCTACCGGTTCGATCCGGTCGCGGCGGCCAGCGCGCGCAGGCCCTGCGCCGCTCGCCGCGCCCGGGCGCGCCTGCCCGTCGATGGTATGATGGCGCCCCGAATGCGCGGCCGCCGGCCCGCTCCCACACTCATATAAGAAACATGGACCCGTACAAAGTTCTCGAAGAAGCCCGGCCGATGCTCGATGCAGTGCTGACCCAAACCGGATTGCATGCGCCGGGCGAACCGCTCGATCTGGACGCCTTGCGTGGGCCGTTCAGCCAGTGGCTGCAGGCGCAAACGGTGGCGCGCGAGGATCTGGGGTTCTTCGTGGGTCTGGTGGGCGCTTTCATTTCGCAGTATCTGCTCGATACGGCAAATGCGTCGGTGCAGGTCGATGGCGAGCGGATCAGCGTGCGCGTCCCCTTCCCTGGCGGAATGCAGCGCCAGTTCGATCCGTATGCAGCCGCCTCCGGCCTGATTCTGAAAAAAGCCAGCGTGGCCGATTTCCTGGCCAGCGTCTGCGCGTAAGCGCGCATCGCGCTCCGGCTCAGCGCCTGGGCGCATTCAGAACCGCATCGGGATTGCGCATGTAGAGGTCGAGAAAGTCCGACAGGCTGGCGGCGACGCGGACCGGCGGACCGCCGTCATAACCCTCGTACCACACCTCGGATACCGTTTCGTCAACATACTTGAGTCGAAAATGGTAACAGTCTATGCAATAGTCCGAAAACAGAATCCCGGCGTCAGAAGGCGCATCATTCGCCTCAATGATCTCATCCAGAGACCACAGGCGCCAATATTCGCTATCCATCTCCCACATTCCACCCAGGATGCCGTACAGCGCAATCACGTCGGCGCAAGCGATTGAACCGGCAGCAGCGAATGCCTGCTGCACTTGCAATGCGCTCACCGGCGCGAGCATGTCAACGCCGCTGTCTTTCCAGTGCGCGCCAAGCGCTTCGGTATTGATCGCGTTACGCATTCGCTTCGCGCCTTGGACAGCCTCGTTCGACTCCATGTTGCTCACCTTCCCCGCTGCTATTAACCATGGTGTGTTTGAATCGCTTCGACATATTTGGGAACATTGATCGCGTAAAAACCCGAGCTGTTGATGTTATTGAATTCGATCACCTTCAGTCCTTCCTGCGTCAGGCAGACATCCATGACGAATGACTGCGCCGGGGTCCAGGTATCGATCACGCCGCGTGCATAGTCGAGGACATCGTCTTCCACGTCGGGCGAGATCTCCACGCGGCCGCCGATCCGGTACACCGAGCCGGCCACCACCTTGCGGTTCACGATAAACAGGCGGTATTCACGATAAATCGCCTTGACCGGCGAAACGATGACGTCGATCTTTTGCAGTTGCGCTTTGGCCGGATCGCGCCGCCAGTCGGCGATCATCTCGCTGTCCATCACCATGCCGTCGAACGCCTTGTTATCTTCGCACGGGCGGATAAAGAACTTTGCCAGGTGGCCGGTGCGTACGTCCGCCAGCGTGCCGGTCTCGATGTCGTGATTGAGCAGCTCGGAGCCGAGTTGCGCGAGCCAGATATCGAACTTGAAATTTTCGTTCAACAGACTGCCGGGAACCCAGCCCTTGTCGCGGGCGATCCTGGCGAGCTTGATGGCGCCGCAGACGTAGACCTTCCCTTCCGGATTCACATCGGGAAGCATGTCGAACGTCCCGTTGGCAATTGCGACCGACGTGTGGGAAATGCCGAGCGTATCGAGCGCATTAACCAGCAACTGGTAATTTCCCGGCTTGAAAATACTTTGTTGAATAACCCAATGCATGACGGTTCCAAATAAACGTTGATGCCCACGGCCGCCCAGTGTCGCAGCCGCGCCAACGTAAGGCAACGAAAATAGCGTTCAGCGTAAAATCAGGCCCTGCGCAAACTCTGTCGCGCTCGCATTCGATAATGACTCACCGTCTCGTCTCTGTCACTCATGAAAGGAATACACGCATGACCGCGCTAACGCCTGATGGCTTTATCAAAGAAGAAGGCTTGGTCGAGGGATTGGCCGAACCCAACCAGACGCTCTGGATTTCAGAAGCCGGGGGACTGACGCAGTTTGGCGCCTTCGTGGAGGTGCTGCAACCGGGCACGCGCTCGTCGATCAAGCACTGGCACAGCGCGGAAGATGAATTGGTCTATGTCCTGGAAGGCCACGTGACCTTGGTCGAAGGCGATGCCGAAACAATCCTCAAGCCCGGCGACGCGGCGACTTTCCGCGCAGGCGACGCGGTCGGCCATTTTCTGTGGAATCGCAGCGCATCGCCAACGCGCTGCCTGGTGGTCGGCACCCGCGCTCCAGTCGACAGGATCACCTATCCCGACCATGATCGGGTGTGCCACCGCGACCGCTCACTGCCTGACGACATCTGGATGAACACTGCCGGAGAACCCGCATCGAGTCCATATTGAAGCTCAATCCTGCCCGACTACGATGCTCCTGCGCGGCCCTGTAAAGCGCAGCGCGGCCCGGATGTCGGGCGCAGCCGCGTAACATCCGGTAACTCATCCATACGCCACAGCCTGGCAGCATACGCTATGCTAACAAATTGTTAACAGCAGTCATTGCTTATGACTGGCTGGTGTCGACCGATGCGCAGCTTGCGCGGTCGAGGTTTTGGAAGAGGTTTGCATGGCTGTCGTTGTAGAAAAAGTATCCGGGGCCAAGACAAGCGCCCCGGGGCAGTTTGGACTCATCAATCTGTTGAAAGCCATCGCGGCACAATTAATTGTCTTGCACCACCTGGCCTTCTACGGCCCCATGGCGGACTACGCGCGGCCCCTGATGCCCGACGTAATCGACTGGCTCGATTCATTCGCGCGCATCGCGGTGCAGGTCTTCCTCGTGATCGGCGGATTTCTCGTCGCCAAGTCCTTGTTCCCGAAAGGCCAGCCAGGCTTGATCAATCCGCTGGGAACCGTGTGGCGACGGTATGCCAAGCTGGTTCCGCCGTTTATGGTGGCGATCCTGTTCGCCGTTGCCGCTTCCGCGCTGGCCAACCGATGGATGACGCACGATTCCATCTCCGCCCCGCCCGATTTTCTGCAACTGGCGGCGCATGCGCTGCTGCTGCAGGGCGTGCTGGGCTACGACTCCCTGTCGGCAGGAGCGTGGTACGTCGCGATCGATTTCCAGTTGTATGCAGTGGTGGCCTTGCTGGTCTGGCTGTGCGGACGCTTTTCCGGCAGCCGATTGCGGCGCTGGCTGATGCCTGCGGTGTTTGTCATCGGGATCAGCATGTCGCTCCTGTACTTCAATCGCGATCCCGACTGGGATGAGTGGGCGCCCTATTTCTTCGGAAGCTATGGACTCGGCATCATGGCCTGGCTGGCGAGCGATCCGGCACGCCGGCCACGCGCGGCTGCGCTGCTGGTGGCAATGATCGTGTTGCCAACGCTGCTCGCGCTGGCACTGGACTTCCGTCTGCGCATTGCGGTGGCGCTGGTGGTGGCGTGCGTCCTGTTCTTGTTCGGCCGTGCGCGCACTGGATCATATTCATACTGGGGCATGTCGGCGGTGAATCGTCTCGCGCAGATCTCTTATTCGGTATTCCTGATCCATTTCCCGGTATGCCTGGTGATGAATGCCGCGTTTACCCGCTTCGTACCGCCTGAGCCGACCTATCAAGCGCTGGGCATGCTGGTTGCCTGGGGTGCCAGCCTGATGGCGGGCGCCGCATTTTACCGGTGCGTGGAGCTTCCCTTGGGACGCGCCATGCAATCCGTCACTGAGGTAGCTTCGTCGCGCACGGCATTCATTTAATTAAGCGGATCAATCCCGGTCACGCACTGCCCGTTCTATCGTGGCGATATCGATCTTTTTCATCGTCATCATCGCATCGAACGCGCGCTTGGCCGCGGCGCGGTCCGTGCCAAATACTGCGTCGGTCAGGACGCGCGGGGCGATTTGCCAGGACAATCCCCAGCGGTCCTTGCACCAGCCGCATTCGCTTTCCTGGCCACCATTGCTGACGATGGCGTTCCACAAGCGGTCGGTTTCGGCTTGGTCGTCGGTCGCGATCAGGAAGGAAAAGGCTTCGCTGTGCTTGAAATGCGGGCCGCCATTGAGCCCGAGGCAGGCAATGCCGACGACGGTGAACTCGACCGTGAGTACATCGCCCTCTTTGCCATCGGGATAATTGCCCGGTGCGCGGTGAATCGCATGGACTGCGCTGTCGGGAAAGGTTTCTGCGTAAAAGTTTGCGGCGTCGACGGCGTCGCCGTCGTACCAAAGACAGATCGTGTTCTTGCTGTTCATTGCTTGCCTCCTGAAGAGTTGAACCCGGGCATACGTTACCGCGAAAAACCAGAGCCGCATGAGGGGACCTTGGTCCGTCGTAGGAGACTAATGTCGTTGTCGGGATTCGTCAATGCCGCACATTCCGGCAGCGCGCGCAGTTCTGGGCCGCGTAGCTGCACGGCGTTCGTGATGGCGCGGGACTCGCTGTTTTTAAGGCCATTCCATCGATCAGCCCCGAAGGTAGCCGCAGCAAACATCGCGGAACTCAGCAGGTTATTAGCACTTGAACTGACATGAACCATCGGATGGAACCAACTGCGGACGCCCCGGCGCAGCCCCTCAACAACATATTGGCGCCCCCCTGAGTCCACAAAATCCTTTGCTCTGGGAAAAATGGACCCGCAGTTTTGCAATAAGGTTTCTCTTGTAGCCGCCATTCACAGTGTCTGCGATACCCATTGCTCTTGCTTTATTCGCTTCGGTCAGGAGGGGCGTGATGAACATCATTTCCTTATATTTTTGTTGATCGTAAAGTTCGCTCTCGGAATCGTCAAGACAAGCGATTTTTTCCAACGCCATGCTAACGACATCGCTCTTTTCCAATGTTTTTAGAACAGCGCCAAAATGGTAAAGGTTGTGTATCAAATCCGCGTCCGGTTCCAGCGTGTTGAAGTCGACCATAAATTGCTCGAACAATTCTTCAACTTCACCGTCGCGCAAGTACGCGGCAAGCTTCAGCAGGCAGCGGTTCCTGAAATAATCCGTGGGGAACATCCTGACCCTCGCCGCCATCCTGTCTGCATCTGCGGGCTGTAGATATTGCGCATTGCGGATGACGAGGTAGGCGATAAATTCTTCCGGCACGTCCGGCATACCAAGATGGAGAGAAATCACCTCGGTTCTGGGTTCCTTGTCCAAGTGCGGAAACATCCGCTTGAGCTGATACGCGGCCTCCGGCAATCCAGAGAGAAATTGTTGGCATATATAGGAAAAAATCTCCGCCTTGTGAAGCTTATCCATTCTGGGATAAATTCCCCCAAGAGCTCTTGTCTTGTATAGGTCGGGCATCTCCAGAATGGATTGATACGACAAGCGGGCTATGTCGTCGGTGAACAAATGTGAAAATTTACCGATGTAATTTGCTTTGTCATAGCCATCAAGATCGTGGATCGCGGCCCAGATGGCCGCAATGTCATGATTTTCGGCGTAGAAGGGATTTTGCTCATCGCGTCGATATTCGAGAAATATTTTGACTAAGAAGCTTTTATTTCTCAGATACGAATTTAATGAGTTAAAGAGGTTTTCCGACCGTTTTTTTGTTCTTTTTCGGAAGAACTTGGCAAGCAATGACTTGGCATAGTAGGCCGTCATCATGTCTGTCGGATGGGCATCGATAAATTCAGCGATTTTCAGCACGAGTCCGTCCGGGATATCGTGCTTCCAGGAATGGCCCAGAGACTGGGAAAATTCTTCATTGAGAATGACGTAGGTACTGTAGGGATCCATCTTGTTCATCGTTTTCATCGCCGATCAATGGCAGGTATGGGCCGATTCAAAATCTGCAGATCGGCCGAATCTGCTCGCAGACTATTTATCGACGGCGGGGCCGATACTGTCGATTTTAGCGGCAGTCCCGCATGCGTGCCGATCTTCCGTTCCAATACAGCCGTCTCATCCGCTACAACAAGAACGAGTTCTGCCGTCACGATCAGCAGCCCAACGCTGGCCCACACAGCGAAAACGCGGCACGG
>NZ_JAVCWL010000034.1:0-87827 GCF_030846505.1 Massilia pseudoviolaceinigra
TATATGTTGCGCATGATAAAAATTTATGTAATAGGGATTGACAATGCAAGTGGAAACAACCAACAATATTCTGAATTGCTGCCGTAATTTTTTTAAATTAGTATGTGACATTGTTGCACTTATCTTGAACCCCAATTTCTTGGCGACCAAATCCCGACAAAGTTCTGTATGTTGGAGAGAATTCGACATATCTTCGTAGCGCCGGTTGAATTTTTTCTTTGATGTACGCGCTTTCCGCCCCGCTAATTGATCATTTCGCTAAGACGAGGGATAAGTCGTACAGCAAGATTTTCTTTGTTGTTACATTGTCGGATCGGAATGCGCTTTTTCAGATGATTTGCGCCCATCGCGCGCAGATTAAAACCAAACAGGAATTTCATCATGAGTAAATCAAAACTGTGCCTTCTGGCTTCTGTTGTATCGATCTTCGCCCTGACCGGCTTCGCCCATGACGACGGGAACGGCAATTTGCATTCCACTAACAATGCCGGAGACTCGTTCAGATTCGACAAGAACAAGAAGATGGTAATGGAGAAGCCTGCGGCGCCAGCCAAGAACGGCAAGCCTGCCAAGGCGGCTGCCAAATCTGCCGGGGGCGAAAACGCCGGGGATACATTCGTGTTCAAACCACCAGCAAAAAAGAGCTGGGAGCGTGGCGAGTCCAAGGAACCGGCGGCCGGCACCAAGGACGCCCCGGAGAACGCGGGCAACCGATAACCGTACAGGGGGACGCCACAAGCCGATCCCCCAGTTTCGCCCATGCCCCACCCCATCGGAATGCATTGGCGCCGTCAATGACGGCGCTCTTGCGCCAGCCCGCTTTGGATCATTACGCTCACCCGCCCACGCCTCGGGCGTGACGATCGACCTTCCCGCTTCCCCACTTACCAGCAAGTCATCATCCGTCACGCGTGAGCCCTGGCTAGCCCGAACGTGTTGAGCCTGGTCGGCCCTGCCGCCAGCGCGCGTGGCGAAATCAGGAACGGCAAGCACACAATATTGTCGCTTGGCTTGTCGCATCACAAACACAAGCTGCGCTGAATTTGACCTATGTTGATGATGCGCCATTTAACTCCCTACCCAACTTCGGTATATTTCTTGGAGGACAGGCTTTCATGCCGCCCCGGCCGTGCGCATCCGGCTCCCGCAACCGCTAGCTGAAAGGTCACCGACCATGTTCAAAAATCTGACGATCAAGGCCCGCCTCATTTTCGTCATCGTGGTGCTCAGCGTGATTTCCCTGCTGATTGGCCTGCTCGGCTTGCGCAACCTGAGCGTGACCAACGCCTCGCTCAAAACGGTGTACGAGGATCGTCTGGTGGCGGTGGGCATGCTGGCCGAAGTGCTGACCGAAATCCAGCAAAACCAGACCGCCCTGTCGAAGGCGGTCAGCGCCGACCCGGCTGCTCTGGGCGCCGTGGCCGACGAGGTCGAGCAGCGCGTCAAGATCGTCACCGAGGTGTGGGGCAGGTTCATGCTGACCTACCTGACCCCCGAAGAAAAGATCCTTGCTTCCAAGTTCGAGGCCAGCCGGGAAGCGTTTGTGACGCAGGGCGTCAAGCCGACCCTGGCCACGTTCCGCGCCAAGGACGTGCCGGCCGCTGTCGCCCTGGTGAACGGTGCGCTGACCAAGACCTTCCAGCCCGTGCGCGAGAACATGAATGCGCTGATCAAGTACCAGCTCAGCGTTGGCAAATCCGAGTATGAGGAGGCCACGGCGCGGTTCGAGACGGCCCGCGCGCTGGCCATCGGCCTGATCGTCTTTAGCGCGGCAGTCGGCCTGCTGGTCGGCGCGGCGCTCATTCGCGGCATCTCGCGCTCGATCGCCGAAGCGCTGCGCTTTGCCAACAGCATCGCCGGGGGCAATCTGACCGACACCGTCAAGATCGAATCGAACGACGAGATCGGCCAGTTGCTCACCGCGCTGCAGAAGATGAACGACAGCCTGGTCGACGTGGTGCGTCAGGTCCGCCAGGGCACCGATACGATTTCAGTCGCCTCGTCCGAAATCGCGGCCGGCAACCAGGATCTGTCGAGCCGCACCGAGGAGCAGGCCAGCTCGCTGGAGGAAACCGCATCGTCGATGGAAGAACTCACGTCCACCGTCAAGCAGAGCGCCGACAACGCGCGCCAGGCCAGCACCCTGGCCGAAACGGCGTCGCAGGTGGCCACCAAGGGCGGCAACGTGATCGGCAACGTGGTCGATACCATGGGCCGCATCAATGAGGCCAGCAACAAGATCGTCGACATCATCGGCGTGATCGACGGGATCGCGTTCCAGACCAATATCCTGGCCCTGAATGCGGCGGTGGAAGCGGCGCGCGCGGGCGAGCAGGGACGTGGCTTTGCGGTGGTGGCGAGCGAGGTGCGCAACCTGGCGCAGCGCTCGGCGCAGGCGGCCAAGGAAATCAAGGGCCTGATCGGCAGCTCGGTCGAGCAGGTCGAGGCGGGCAGCAAGCTGGTGAACGAGGCGGGCAGCACGATGGGCGATATCGTCCAGAGCATCCGCCGGGTGACCGATATCATGGGCGACATCGCGGCCGCCACCCAGGAGCAGACCCTGGGGATCGAGCAGATCAACCAGGCTGTCACGCAGATGGACCAGGTGACGCAGCAGAACGCGGCGCTGGTGGAAGAAGCGGCGGCGGCATCGGAAGCGATGCAGGACCAGGCGCGCCAGCTGGCCGCCGTGGTCAGCGTGTTCAAGCTCAATGCCGGCAGCGCGGTGGTAGCGGCGCCAAGGCATGTGGCGGCACGGACTGCACCGAAGCCGATGGTTCGCGCGCCGGTGAAAAAGCAGTTGGCCAGCACTGCGCCGGCCGAGGATTGGGAAGAGTTTTAAGCCACGCCATTCCTGCCACTGGCAGGAATGGCGTTGTCAGCGCCGTCCGAACATCATCCATTCGCCCAGCACATTCTTCGCTGGGTTGAATGTGTCGAGCAAGCCAAGCGACAATCCCAGCAGCGCCTGCCCCGGCCCCTCATGCGCGAACGCGCGCGCCATCGTGTCGGTCAGCTCCACCACCAGCTTGCGGTCGGTTTGCCGTTCGCCCGCGAACGCAGCCAGCGCCGCCGGTCCGGCCTCGCGCGCCAGCAGCCGCGCCAGCACAGCGGCGTCGCGCAGCCCCAGATTCAATCCCTGTCCCGCCACCGGATGCAAGGTCTGCGCCGCATTCCCGACCGCCACCGTGCGCGCTGTCGCAGCCGGTTCGGCATTGAGCCCGAGCCGATACGCACCGCGCGCGCCCGTTGCGGTAAACCGTCCCAGGCGCTGTCCGAACGCCTCGCCCAGCTGCGCCAGGAAGGCCGCGTCATCGAGTGCCAGCAATGCCTGCGCGCGTTCCGGCCGCACGCACCACACCAGCGCATACTGATGGCCATCGGCGCCGTCCTGCGGCAGCAGCGCCAGCGGCCCTTCGCCGGTAAAGCGCTCGTACGCGCGATGCGCAACCGGCGCGCTGGCGCTGACGCGCGCGATCACCGCCGTCTGCCGGTAGTCGTGCGTGCGCGACCTGGCATCCTGCTCGCCGAACACGCCGCCCTCGGCCTGCACCACCACCGCCGCCGTCAGTTCGCGGCCGTCGTCGAGCGTCAGCCCGACGCCATCGGCATGCTCCGTATGGCCGGCCACGCGCGCCGGCCGTATCGCCACCACGCCGGCGCGCTCGCACGCCGCCGACAGGGCCGACACCAGGTCGCCGTAGCGCGCCACGTAACCGAGCGCCTCCACGCCATGCTCGCCGCGGTCGATCAGGCTGCGCCCGAAGTGGCCGCGGCGCGACACATGGACCTGGTGGATGGCCGTGGCGGTGGCGAGCAGAGGCCAGGCGCCGATATCTTCCAGCAGCAGGCGGCTGCCGTACGACAGCGCGATCGAGCGCGGGTCGCTCAATGCCACGCCCAGCGCCCTGGCGTCGATCAGGCCAATGCCGCTGCTTGCCATGCCGCGCCGCGCCAGCAGGGCGGCCAGCGCCATGCCCACCGGGCCGGCGCCGCAGATCGCCACATCGAACGTTGTTTGTGTGTTGTCCATCAGGTTCGCATCAGTTGTTCGATATCGTCCGCCAGCTTGGGTGCCGCGGCGCTCAGGATGGCATGCCCGCCTGGGGTGACCAGCACGTCGTCTTCGATGCGGATGCCGATGTGCCAGAACTGTTCCGGCACGCCGTCCGCCGCACGCACGTAGATGCCCGGTTCGACCGTCAGCACCATGCCCGGCTGCAGCGGGCGCGATGGCTTGCCTTCGACCGTGACGTCGCGATACGCGCCGGCGTCGTGCACGTCGAGCCCCAGCCAGTGGCCGGTGCCGTGCATGTAGAACTGCTGGTGCGCGCGCTCGGCGATGACGTCGTCCACGCTGCCGAATTTGTGTTTGTCGAGCAGGCCCAGGTCGAGCATGCCCTGCGCCAGCACGCGCGTGGCGGCGTCGTGGATGTCGCTGTATTTTTGGCCCGGCCGCACCACCGCCAGCGCCGCGCCCTGCGAGGCCAGCACCAGCTCATACAGCACCCGTTGCGGCCCGCTGAAGCGGCCGTTGACGGGGTAGGTGCGGGTAATGTCGGCGGCGTAGCTGTCCAGTTCACAGCCGGCGTCGATCAGCACCAGGTCGCCGTCGCGCGTTTGGGTATTGTTGGCGTTGTAGTGCAGCACGCAGGCATTCGCGCCCGACGCCACGATCGGCGTGTAGGCCGGATACTGGGCGCCGCTGCGGCGGAACTCGTGCAGCAGTTCCGCCTCGATCTCGTATTCGTACATGCCCGGTTTCGACGCCAGCATGGCGCGCGCATGCGCCACGCCCGAAATGGTCGCGGCGCGCAGCATCACGGCTTGTTCGGCGTCGTCCTTGAACAGCCGCATTTCGTCGAGCATGGCCAGCAGGTCGTGCGCCACCGTCGGCGCAGTGATGCCGGTGCGCGCCTGGCGCCGCACCGCCAGCAGCCAGTTCTTCATTTGCATGTCGAGCGTGGCGCTGTGCCCGAGCGCGTAATACGCCGCCGGGGCATTGGCCAGCAGCCTGGCCATTTCGGCGTCGAGCTCCTCGATCGGGAAGGCGCTATCGAAGCCGAAGGTGGCGCGTGCGCCTTCGGGGCCGTGGCGAAAGCCGTCCCAGATTTCGCGCTCGACGTTCTTCTGGCGGCAGAACAGGATCGCCTGCGCCGCCGTCGATCCGTGGGCGGCCACCAGTACCAGCACGCTATCCGGTTCCGTGAAGCCGGTCAGGTAATAAAAATAGCTGTCGTGGCGGTAGGGATAGTCGGTGTCGCTGTTGCGCTGCACTTCCGGTGCGGTCGACAGGATCGCCACCGCGCCCGGCTGCATCGCCGCGCACAGGCGCGCGCGCCGCGCTGCAAAGGGCGCGTTGTTCACGGTGCCGCCTTGCGCGCGCCCAGCGGGGCGTTGAGCTCTTCGAGCTGCGCCACCGTGCCGACGTTGACCCAGTCGCCTTCGTAGATTTCGCCGCCCACCTGGCCCAGCTGCGCGTACTGGCGGATCAGGGTGCCCAGGCGCGCATGCGTGCCCGGTTCAATCGCCTTGAACATTTCGGGCCGGTACACGCCGATGTTCGAGAAATTCCACTTGGTGTCGCCGTCGTTGGCCACTTGGTACATGGTCAGGCCGAAGTCGCCCTCGGGATTGTGGAAGGGGTTCGGCGTCAGGTAGATCCAGCAGGCGTCGCGCTTTTCCGGCGGGTAGGGATTGCCCCACATGTCTTCGTCGATCAGCACATCGGTGACCTGGGCAAAATCGAAGTAGGGGCAGTAGATGTCGGCCGACAGCACCAGGAACGGTTCGTCCCCCAGCAGGTGCAGCGCGTTGGCGATGCCGCCGGCCGTCTCCAGCGCCACCGTCTCGGGCGAGTAGACGATGCGCGCGCCGTACTTGCCGCCGTCGCCCAGCTCGCGCTCGATCGCCTCGCCCATGTACGCGTGGTTGATGACGATCTCGGTGATCCCGGCGCGCACCAGGTTCAGGATATGCCAGACGATCAGCGGACGGCCGCGCACCTTGAGCAGCGGCTTGGGACAATGGTCGGTCAACGGCCGCATGCGTTCGCCGCGGCCGGCGGCCAGGATCATGGCTTTCATGATGGGCTCCGCATCAGAAGGTGTAGCCCACTTGCGGCGCCTTGTCCTCGAAGGCGTCGAGCAGGCGCGCCAGCGGTTTGAGGACGATGTAGCGGTTGGCGGTCTTGCGCACGTAGTCGGTCACGGTGGCCAGGTCGCCCATGTAGGCGCTCTTGCCGTCGCGGTAGTTCAGGCGGCAGAAGATGCCGAGGATTTTCAGGTGACGCTGCAAGGCCATGAATTCGAAGTCCTGGTAAAAGGCGTCGATGTCGGGATTGACCGGCAGTCCGACCGCCTTGGCGCGCTGCCAGTAGCGCACCACCCAGTCGAGCACGATCTCTTCATCCCACTGCACATAGGCGTCGCGCAGCAGCGAGGCCAGGTCGTAGGTGACCGGGCCGAACACGGCATCCTGGAAGTCCAGCACGCCCGGATTGCCCTGGTCCATGAACATCAGGTTGCGCGAATGGAAATCGCGGTGCATGAAAACTTGCTGCTGGGCCAGGTTGTTGGCGATGATCGCCTCGAACACCTTGTTCAGCTGCGTGGTCTGTTCCGGCGTCATGGTCACGCCCAGATGCTTGCCGACGAACCATTCAGGGAACAGGTTCAGCTCGCGTTCGATGAAGGCGCGGTCGTATTCCGGCAGCACGCCCGGTTCGCTGGTGAGCTGGAACTTGATCAGGGAGTCGACCGCGTCCGAGTACATGAACGGCGCGTTGTCGACGTCCAGGCGCTGCAGGTAAGTGGTGGTGCCCAGGTCCGACAGCAGCAGGAAGCCGTTGGCCACATCCTGCGCCACGATGGCCGGCACCGAGACGCCGGCCGCGAGCAGCAAGCCTTGCACGTGGATGAAGGCCGGCACGTTTTCGCGCTCGGGCGGGGCATCCATGGCGATCAGGGTCTCGCCGAGCCTGGCGCGCAGTTCGGGCGCGACGTCGAGCCGGAAGTAGCGGCGGAAGCTGGCGTCGGCCGAGGCCGGACGGCGCGATTCGACCTGCACCAGGCCGAGCGTATCGAGCCAGGTGGTGAGCTGCGTCAGGCGGGTGTCCGACGATGTTGCGGGGGTGGTGGGGAGCGTTGAAGACATGATGCAGCCTGAGAATCCGATTGAAGGTGAAGATTCCCATATAATAAGGGATTAAACTCAAAAAATCGCCTGCCATGGTGTTTGCACACGTCATTTCATGAGCTGGAAAAAACCGGCAGCTCTCCCCTCGCAGCGTTGGGCCTATGCCCTGACGGCGCTCGTCACCGCCACCGCGGTGCCCTTGCACGCCCAAACCGTCCAGAACGTCCAAAAGCGCGAACGTACCGAAGATCCGAACCTGCCCGTTACCGTGCGCGCAGAGGAAATTTCCGGCCGCCCCGAACGCGAACTCATTCTTGAGCGCAAAGTCGAACTGAGCCGGGGACAAACCCGGATGAAAGCCGACCGCGCCTGTTTCAAGAACGTCGAGAATGAAGTCACCGCCAACGGCAATGTCTGGATGGAACGCTTCGGCGACACCTACAAGGGCGAGGAGCTGCAGCTGAACTTGTCTTCGGGCAAGGGCTGGGTGCTGCGTCCCGAGTACCGCATGGAGCTCAACAACGCGCAGGGCTCGGCCAAGCGCGTCGACTTCATCAGCGAAGACGAGGCCATCGTCACCGACGGCACCTACACCACCTGCGAAGGCCTCACGCCCGACTGGTACCTCAAATCGAACACCCTGCGCCTCGACGCCGGGCGCGACGTGGGCGTGGCCGGCAAGACCGTGATCTATTTCAAGGGCGTGCCGATCATCGGCACGCCGGCGCTGTCGTTCTCGCTGTCGGGCGCGCGCCGCTCCGGCTGGCTGCCGCCGACCGTGGGCCTGCGCTCCAAGGGCCGGGCCGAGGTCTTGCAGCCTTACTACGTGAACATCGCTCCCAACCGCGACCTGACCCTGTATCCGCGCTGGATGCTCGACCGCGGCATCCAGTTCGGCGCCACCGGGCGCTACCTGGGCGAAAACGACTACGGCGGCTATGCGGGCCAGACCCACGCCGAGGTCCTGCCCAACGATAAAGTCACCAAGACCGACCGCTGGCGCGTCAATTCGCAGCACAACCAGGGCGTCGCGCGCGGCCTGTCGTTCGGCTGGAACCTGAACGGCGCTTCGGATGACAATTATCCGAGCGACTTCTCGCAGTCGATTTCCAGCAGCGCCGAACGCCAGCTGGTGCGCGAAGTGCGCACCGACTATCGCGCCGAGCACTGGAACATGTCGCTGCGGGCGCAGAGTTACCAGATTTTGCAGGACCCGAATTTTTTCATCGCGCGTCCGTACGCGCGCTTGCCGGAACTGCTGATTCACGCGGGCCGCTACGACGTCAACGGCTTCGACTGGGCGGTCGACACCGAAATCACCCGTTTTTCGCATCCGGACCTGCCGACCGGCAACCGTGCGGTGCTGATGCCGCAAGTCAGTTATCCGATCGTGCGGCCCGGTTACCACATCACGCCCAAGCTCAGCCTGCACGCCAGCGCCTATGAGCTCAGCCGTGGAGCCGACACCGCCGCCAACGCCGCCGCCGCCCCCAATTCGCTCACGCGCGTGCTGCCCACCTTTTCGCTCGACAGCGGCCTGGTATTCGAGCGCGACGCCAAGCTGGCCGGGCGCAAGATGACGCAAACGCTCGAACCGCGCCTGTTCTATGTGTACACGCCGTACAAGGACCAGAGCAAGTT
Source organism: Massilia pseudoviolaceinigra (assembly GCF_030846505.1). Lineage (NCBI taxonomy): Bacteria > Pseudomonadati > Pseudomonadota > Betaproteobacteria > Burkholderiales > Oxalobacteraceae > Massilia > Massilia pseudoviolaceinigra. The sequence goes on from NZ_JAVCWL010000034.1 coordinate 8,779, forward strand.
CCCCAATTTCGATACGTTCGAGGCCAGCTTCAACATGGCCCAGATCTTCAACGAAAACCGCTTCATCGGCCATGACCGGGTCTCGGACGCGAACCAGTTGACTGCGGCCCTGGTCTCACGCTTTCTCGAATCGAACGGCGCCGAGCGTCTGCGCCTGGTGTTCGGGCAGCGCTTTTACCTGAACGAGCAGCGCGTCCAGCTGCTGGCCAACGCCCCGCGCACCGAAAGCCGCTCCGACGTGCTGCTGCAGGCGTCCGGACGGATTTCCGAGAAATGGAACTTCGACAGCGCGGTGCAATACAATGCCAGCGCCAGCAGCGTGGTCGCGTCCAACTACGGAGTGCAGTGGCAACCGGGCGAGAAAAAGGTCATCAACGCCGAATATCGCTTCCTGCGCGACAGCGTCAAGAATGCGATGATATCGTCGCAGTGGCCGCTGTCGGCGCGCTGGTATGGCGTGGGCCGCATGAATTACTCGGTCCTGAGCCACAAGGTGGTCGAAAGCCTGGTCGGGCTGGAATATCAGGCCGATTGCTGGGTGTTCCGCATGGGCGGCCAGCGTTTTGTGACGACCACGCGCAATACCTCGACCCAGGCGTTCGTCCAGCTTGAGCTGAACGGCCTGTCCAAGCTTGGTTTCGGCAGTCCGCTCGAATCGTTTTACAAGAGCGTTCCAGGTTACACGAGGCTCAATCCGGGCCCGAGCCGTTAAGCGGGACGTCGGATTTTTTATTCACCGAATTTCACCTGAATATGAGTGCTTCCCAGATTATGCGTAATATCCGTATGCACCAACTCAAGATCGCAGCGACGCTGCTGTGCGCCCTGTGCGCCGGACAGGCCGCCGCGCAGGGCGCTCCGGCCAAGCCGGGCGCCCCGGTCAAGCCGGCCGCGGCGCCGGCCGCCAAGCCGTCGGGCGGCTTTCTGCCGCCGGCATCGGCGTCCGCCAATGTCATCGATTCGATCGCCGTGGTGGTCAACGATGAAGTCATTACCCGCAACGAAATCGCCGCGCGCGTGCGCGCCGTCGAAGGCGCGATGAAGTCGCAGAACGCGCCGGTGCCCGAAGCGGCCGACCTGCAGCGCCAGGTGGTCGAGCGCATGATCGTCGAACGCGCCCAGATGCAGCTGGCCAAGGAAATGGGCGTGCGCGTCGACGACACCATGCTCGACCGCGCCATCGGCCGCATCGCCGAGCAGCAAAAGATGTCGGTGCAGGAGATGCGCAACCAGATGGAAAAGAGCGGCACCACCTTCGCCGCCTTCCGCGAAGAGATCCGCAGCGAGATCATGATGCAGCGCCTGCGCGAGCATGAAGTCGACAACAAGATCCAGATTTCCGACGCCGAAGTCGACACCTACCTGGCCGCCGAAAAAGCCGCCGCCGCCGACAAGGTCGAAATGAACCTGTCGCAGATCATGGTGCGCATCCCCGAAAACGCCTCGCCCGAGCAGATCGCCGCGCGCCGCGCGCGTGCCGACGAAGTGATGCGCCAGCTGCGTACCGGCGCCGATTTCGCCAAGATCGCCGCCACCTATTCCGATTCGAGCGATGCGCTCAAGGGTGGCGAAATCGGCTGGCGCAATACCGACCGCCTGCCGCCGCTGTTCTCCGACGCCCTGTCCAAGCTCAAGCCGGGCCAGGTCACGCCGGTCCTGAAAAGCACCACCGGTTTCCACATCCTCAAGATGGTCGACAAGCGCAACCTGGCCGACACCACCGCGCCGGCGGCGGTGCAGCAGACGCGCGCGCGCCACATCCTGCTCAAGGTCAGCCCGACCATGACGGCGGCCGACGCCAAGCGCAAGCTGACCGAACTGAAGGAACGCCTCGACAACAAGGCCGCCAAGTTCGAGGAACTGGCGCGCCTGTTCTCCAACGATGGCTCGGCCAGCAAGGGCGGCGACCTCGGTTGGCTCTACCCGGGCGACGTCGTGCCCGAATTCGAGACCGCCATGAGCACGCTCAAGCCGGGCGAGCTCAGTGGCGTGGTCGAAACGCCGTATGGTTTCCACCTGATCGAAGTGATGGAACGCAAGAGCGACGACCAGAACAAGGAACGGGTGCGCATGGCCGCGCGCCAGGTGATCCGCGACCGCAAGCTCGAAGAAGCCACCGAAGACTGGGCGCGCCAGGTGCGCGACCGCGCCTACGTCGAGTTCCGCGACGAAAACAAGTAAGCCGATGCACCAGGCAAGCACACGGCCGGCGATCGCCATCACCACGGGCGAACCGGCCGGGATCGGGCCCGAAATCTCGATCCGCGCCGCCTGGGCCATGCGCGCGCAGGTCAACTGCGTGCTGCTCGGCGATGCCGCCTTCCTGGCGCTGACCGCCAGCCTGATCGACCCCGATATCAAACTGGCCGCGCTGTCGGTGCAGGCGCTGCGCAACGGCGGCCTGCCGCAGTTCGGGCCTTCCCGCATCGCCGTCATCGACGTGCCGCTCGGCGCCCATGTGGTGCCGGGCGTACTCGATCCGGCCAATGGGCGCGCGGTGCTGGCCACGCTCGACCTGGCGGTCGAAGGCGCGCGTGCCGGCTGGTTCGACGCCATCGTCACCGCGCCCCTGCAAAAAAGCACCATCAACGACGCCGGCGTGGCTTTTTCGGGCCACACCGAATACCTGGCCGACAAGACCGGCACGGACCAGGTGGTGATGATGCTGGCCGGCGAGACTGAACCCGGCAATCTGCCGCTGCGGGTGGCGCTGGCCACCACGCACCTGCCGCTCAAGGATGTCTCGGCGGCGATTACCCGTGACGGCTTGGGACGCGTGGTCGGCATCATCGACGCCGACCTGAAGACCAAATTCGGCATTGCATCGCCACGCATCCTGGTCACCGGCCTCAATCCGCACGCGGGCGAGAACGGCTACCTGGGACGCGAAGAAATCGACACCATCACACCGGCATTGGAGCAGGCGCGCGCGCGCGGCATCGATGCGCGCGGGCCGTATCCGGCCGATACCCTGTTCCAGCCCAAGTACCTGAGGGAGGCCGACTGCGTGCTGGCCATGTACCACGACCAGGGCCTGCCGGTGCTCAAGTACGCCACCTTCGGACGCGGCGTGAACATCACGCTCGGCCTGCCGCTGATCCGCACCTCGGTCGACCATGGCACCGCGCTCGACCTGGCTGCCGCGGGCCTCGGGCGCGCCGACTGCGGCAGCATGGAACAAGCCATCCGCACCGCATTGCACATGGTGGACGCCGCCGCGGCCCATGGTGCATCGCACCTTTAGAACAGAATCGAGAAGAAGAATATGAAACACGTCGCCCGCAAGCGCTTCGGCCAGAATTTTTTGACCGACAAACTCGTCCTCGATAACATCATCGACGCCATCGGACCCGAGAAGGGCCAGGCGATGGTCGAAATCGGGCCCGGGCTGGCCGCCATGACGGCGCTGCTGCTCAAGCGCCTGGACCACATGCACGTGGTGGAGCTGGACCGCGACCTGGTCGCGCGCCTGGAAAACAACTTCCCGCGCGAGAAGCTGACCATTCACTCGGGCGACGCGCTCAAGTTCGACTACGGCCAGATCCCGGTGCCGGAAGGGCAGAAGCTGCGCGTGGTCGGCAACCTGCCGTACAACATTTCGAGCCCGCTGCTGTTTCACCTGGCCGAATTCGCGCACCTGATCGAAGACCAGCATTTCATGCTGCAGAAGGAAGTCGTCGAGCGCATGGTGGCGGCGCCGGGCAGCAAGGTGTACGGACGCTTGTCCGTGATGCTGCAGTGGCGCTACGACATGTCGCTGATGTTCATCGTGCCGCCGACCGCGTTCGATCCGCCGCCGCAGGTGGAGTCGGCGATCGTGCGCATGGTGCCCGTCGCGCGCAAGCTGGCCTGTGACGGCCCGACGTTGGAGGCGGTGGTGATGAAGGCGTTTTCGCAGCGCCGCAAGGTGATCCGCAACTGCGTGGCCGGGATGTTTACCGAAGCGCAGCTGGTCGAGGCGGGCATCGATCCGTCGACGCGTCCTGAGACGGTGAGCCTGGCGCAGTATGTGGCGCTGTCCAATTTGCTCAAGCAACCGGCCTGATTGGCCGACCTGATGGGAGCATTGTCATGATCATGCTGAAAGTCCCGTACGCCGAAAAAGACGAGGCCAAGGCCCTGGGTGCGCGCTGGAACAAGGATAGCAAGCTGTGGTACGTGCCCGATGGCGTGGATGCGGCGCCGTTCCAGCGCTGGGTGCTCAAGGGCGTGCCGCCGAGTCCCGCCAAGGCCTCCGGCGCGCCGGCGGGCAGGGTTGATTCGTATGTGGGCAAGCAGGTCGTGGGAGCGCGCTACGTGGCGCTGGAACACGGGTGCAATCCGTTTGAGGCGTGCCCGGAATGCCAGCCGAAGCTGGCGGCATCGGGATGGACGGATGCCCGCGCCGAGGTGCTGCGGATTGTGGGGGGGCTGACGACCTGAAGCCGCGTCAAATGCTATTCGTCGCTCACTCGTTACTATCCTTCGTCCACAAACCTTAAAACCGTCATTCCCTCGAAGGCGGGAAGTCATTTCTACCAATGGTAGGAATGACGGTTTTTAAGTTAGTGGCTAATGGTCCTTACGTCCCGATCCGCCCACCATCGTTCTTGGTAATCACGATGGTCGCCGAACGTGGGCGCTTGCCGGCGCCGTAGCCGGCATTGCTCGGCCACTGGCTGGTGTACTTCGACGGATCGGCCAGATTGGCCTGCGCCGTGTTTTCACCCGGGTGCTGGATATTGATGAACATCGACTTCCCATCCGGCGTTTCGCAGATGCCCGTGATTTCCGACCCCACCGGCCCGACCAGGAAGCGCTTGAGCGTATCCGCGGTCGGCTTCTTGCCCACATAGGTATCGACCGCCAACGTGCCGCCATTGGCCTTCGGGTGGTTCAAGGTGACCTTGGCGCCATCGCCGACCGTGCCCGGGACGGCGGCGAGCATCATGCAGTTGCTGACGTCCGTGAAGGCACCGTCGTCGGTCTGGATCCAGCAGATGCCGGTGTACGGGCTGAATGCCAGGCCGTCCGGGCTCGAAAAATCCTGGTCCGCGGTCAGGTTCGACAGATTCACAAAACCGCCATTCGCACCCGCTTCGGCGCCGAACAGGTACACGTCCCACGTAAAGCTGGTCGCAGCCGCGGCGCCCGCGCCTTCCTTCATGCGCAGGATATGGCCGTTCGGATTACCCGTTTGGGCCGAGCTGCCTTTCATGTCCGTGTAGGCGCGCGGGTTGGCGCTGTCGGGTACCAGCTGCGAGGCGGTCGGGTCGACCGCACGGTTCGAGTTGTTGGTCAGCGAGTAGTAGATCTCTCCATTGGCCGGATTGACCGAGCACCATTCCGGACGGTCCATCTTGGTCGCGCCAACCGCATCAGCGGCCAGGCGGGCGTTGATGGCGATGTCGGCCTGGTCGGCGAACTTGTACGCGCCGTACGCGGCAATCGCGGCGTTCGACATGGCCAGTTCGATCCACTGGCCGCTGCCGTCGGCATTGAGCTTGGCGACATACAGCTTGCCGCTGTCGAGGTATTTGTCGCCCGTGGCCATGCGGTCGTTCGCGGTGGCGTCGGCGGCGGCCCACACGGCGGTCGAGACGAATTTGTAGATGTATTCATTGCGCGAATCGTCGCCCATGTACACGGCCAGCTGCTGGCCGACCACCGGGTTGCCGAAGGCGGCGCTTTCGTGCGCGTAGCGGCCCAGCGCGGTGCGCTTCTTGGCCAACTTGGACTTGTCGTACGGGTCCATTTCGACGATGTAGCCCATGCCGTTCATTTCATTGCGGTAGTCGTCGCTGCCGTCGAGCGATGCGCCCTTCTTGCTGATGTCCCAGCGTGCGTACTTGTCGTCGGCGCCGGCGCTTTCCCAGCCGTGGCGCGAGGCGGCGCCCTGGTTGCGGCCGTAGCGCTTGAGCGACGCGAGGCTCTTGTCGCCGGCACGGGCGGCATCGTCGGCGGCGCCGCGCACGAAGTAGCCGGACCAGTTTTCTTCACCGGTCAGGAACGAGCCCCAAGGCGACTTGCCGGTGCCGCAGTTGTTCAGGGTGCCGCGCGTCTTGGTCGCGGTCGGCGAGTATTTGGTTACCAGCAGCGCATTGCCGCGCGCGGGGCCGGACAGCTCGATGTCGGTCAGCGGCGTGATGCGGCGGTTGAACGACGAATCCTTGACGTAGGCCCAGGCGCTGCCGGTCTTCCTGACTTCGACCACGCTCACGCCGTGGATCGCCACTTCCTTGTCCACTTCCGCGGCGGGGCGCGGCAGGGTGGTCACGCCGCCACTGGCGTGCAGGAAGAAGGACGACAGTTTGGCGTCGGTGGTCGCTTCATGGTTCACCGCCAGCAGGCCGCGCTCGGAACCGCTGGTGGTGGCGGCGCCGCTCGCCGACAGGCCGTAGAACTCCATGCCGTCATGATGGTCGCCGGCGCGGGTCTCGAAATCGCCGTCGGTGCCGTCGTTCTTGTAGGCAGCGGTGGTGCCGTTGAGCGGGTCGCCCAGCGCATAAATGACGGACGCGGTGTAGCCGGCCGGGACGCTGACGATGTCGGCCAGGCTTTTCGGAACGGCGGTGAACGCCAGCAGTTTTTCAGCCGGGACCGGCGTCGGGGTCGGCGTCGGAGTAACCGGTCCTGGGCTGTCATCGCTGCTGCAGGCCGACAAACCGACTGCGCCGAAGATCGCCGTGGCGGCCGACGCCATGCCGCCGCGCAGCAGGCTGCGGCGGCTCAGGCGGGCATTGAGCACTGTATTGAAGTGTTCATTCGGCGAATCGTTGCAGTCGATATCATCTGGGTCGATGGACGTGCGAACCAGATCGTTTGGCTTGTTCATGAAGGTCCTATGGCTGGGGGTTGATTTAGCAAGCCGGATTCTAGCCATCCCAGATGACCGTGCCGTGACGGCAAGATGACCGGATGATGACAGGCAGCGCCCCGCTTATTCGGCATGCATGGCGCGCAAGGCGATCCATGCAGAAAAATCGTTTCCAAAGGGCCAACATTGCTCTTGCTTATGCCATGATGGGCGCTGCTTGCCGAACCATTTGCCCTCACCATGAAGGAACGTCATCCGATGAGTTTTCCCCGCACACTGTGTCTCCTGCTCGCTGGCCTGGCCGTCAGTCTGCCGGGCGCGAGCGCCCTGGCCGCGCCGACGGCCACCGCCGCCGCCGCAACGGCCGACAGCGCCGCCAACAAGGCAGTCCTGGAATTCATTCGCGCCGAGATGGAGGAACGCCGCATTCCGGGCTTGCAGATTGCCGTGATCCGCCACCGGAAAGTGGTGCTCTCGAGCGCGCTCGGCGTGGCCAGCATCCAGCACGGGGTCGCGGTCGACAAGCACAGCGTGTTTTCGCTTAATTCCGCGACCAAGCCGTTCACCGGCGTGGCCATCATGCAGCTGGTTGAACAGGGCAAGCTCGCCCTCGACGCGCCGGTGTCGCGCTATCTCGATGGCTTGCCGGCCGCGTGGCAGGGGGTGACCGTGGCCCAGCTGCTCAATCACACGTCCGGGCTTCCCGACGTCCTCGATGCGGAAGGCGACCTGCTGCCGGGCGGCATGGAGGGGGCGTGGAAGAGCGCGCAAACGCTGCCGGTGCAGTTCGCGCCCGGCCAGCGCTTCAGCTATAACCAGACCAATTACGTACTGCTGGGGAAAATCATCGACCGCCTCAGCGGCGAGCCTTTCCTGGCGTTTATCCGGCACGGGCAGTTCGACGTGGCCGGCATGCCCGACAGCTCCTTCGGCGACAGCGGGGACATCATCAGGAATAAGGCCAATTCCTACCGCTTCGGACGCGACGGTACGCTGCGCAACGTGATCGAGGAGTTTCCGCCGGCAATGCGCACGGGAGCCGGCATGAATACCACTGCCACCGAACTGGGCAAATGGATCGTGGCCCTGCAGCAGGGACGCCTGCTCAAGCCGGCGAGCATGGCCGCGATGTGGACGCCATCGTCCTTCGCCGATGGGCGGCCGGCACCGTGGGCGATGGGCTGGCCGGCGATCCGCCGCGGCGAACAGCCGCACCGGGCGGTGGCGGGCATCGGGGGCGGGCGTTCGGCCTTCTATATGTATCCCGACGACGACCTGGCGGTGATTATCCTGACCAACCTGGCCGGCGCCCGGCCGGATCAGATGATCGATACCGTGGCGGGATTTTATGTGAAGGGCCTGCGCGTCACCGGCGGCGGCGGCTATGCCCTGTTTCGCTTGCGCGAGCAGACCGGCCGCGGCGGTTTTGATGATATCGACGCGACACTGCGGCAGGTGACGCAGCAATATGGGGTGCCGAACCCGTCCGAGGGCAGCCTGAACGGCTGGGGCTACCGCCTGCTGTCGCGCAAGCAGCTTAAGCCGGCCATTGCGGTGCTCGGCCTGGCTACGCGCCTGTATCCGGACAGCGCCAATGCCCATGACAGCCTGGCCGAAGCGTACCAAGCTCTTGATGACCATGTGCTGGCGATCCGCCATTACCGGCGTTCGCTGGAACTGAATCCGGAAAACCGCAATGCGGCGGACCACTTGAAAGCGCTGGAAAAAAAGAAGTAGCGCGAAAATCAGGACAAAAAAAAGCCCGCTGTGAAGCGGGCTTGAAATCCAATTCTTTTTGAGGAGAGTTGGAGGAGACAGGTGCAATTATGCTGCGCTACAGCATATCAAGCCAATTTATCTTTGTAATATCAGTTATAGCTTTTGCAAATATCACCGTCACCATCCCCGGCCGCCTTATTTTTCGCGGCAAGTCACGTCGATGTTGGTGACGTCGGCATCGCCCTTCTCGCCAGTGCCCATGATGCCAACGCCGCGCTCGACCGTGCACACATACTTGCCGCCGTCCGGCTGGGTCAGCACCGAGACGCCGTAGCTGGTACCGTAGGGGATTGCCCTGGCGAATTTGTACGCCGTGGCATCCTTGGGCATGCTGTATCTGTCGTTGCTGCCGTTGATCAGCACCAGGCCGTCGCCCGTATAGGGAAGGACCTTGCCGTCGGCGCCGATCACCTTGACCGCGCCGCCGATCGAAAACGCGTTGTCGATACACCTGATGAACACGTTGATGGAAGCCTGGCGCCCGGCGGTGTCCTTGCCGCTGTCCAGCGGCGCCAAATTGCAGGACTGGTGCAGCGCACTGGTCACGACCTTGACATCGTAGGGCACGCCGTATTCGATCGTGTTGGGGAAGCGGAAACTGGTGGCGTTGGCATCGACCGCCAGGTTTTGCATGCCGACGTTGCTCAGTACCAGGCCGGAATACTTCAGGTTTTCAATTTTGCCTTCAACAGGGAAGGTCGCTTTGCCGCCGCAAGCGGACAGGCCCACAACGAGGGCCAGCAGCAGCGAATGGCGCAGGACGGATAACTTCATAGAATTCTCCAGGGGAAAAGGCGCCGCCCGCGCAGGGGCGGCTGCCGGGATCAGTTGCAGGTGATGAGGATGTTGTCGACGTCGGCTTTGCCCATCGTGCCGACGGCGTTGTCAATCCGGCAAGTCAGGCCCGGCGGCTGTTGCAGCACGCTCACGCCGTAGGCCAGGGTTTCGCCGACCTGGCCGAGCTTGTCTTTTTTATTTTCAGCCAGCTGGGTCATGTTGAATTCAGTGTCGTTGGCGGGAATCTTCAGGCGATGGTCACCGTTGATGATGACCAGCGGGCCGCTCGTCAGGCCGCTGATCTTGCCTTTGAGGTCGTGCGGGATCAGGGTGCAGCGCACCTTGATGTTGCCGACGCCGTAGACGCTCGACTTACCCTTGCCGTTTTCCACGCTGCAGTTGGCGTTCGATGGCGGCGACTTGACGGTGATGTCGAATTCGGTATTGTTGGCGATCAGGTCGGGAAATGCGAAGCTGGTGGCGTTCGGTTCGATCTTGAGTTCCGGGCCGCCCTTATTTTGCAGCACCAGACCGGACACGGTCACATTCTCCAAGGTGCCGCCCAGCCGCACGGTGCCATCATCGTCGCCGCCGCAAGCGGCCAGACTCAGCGCGCACGACAGTGCCACGGCGGAACGCAGGTACAGATTTTTCATACTTTCTCCAAAACGAATGCGGTAAGGTGGGAAGGCTGGGCCGCCGATGGACAGCCTGATGTGGACGTCATTTTAGTGCATTTGTTAACGCGGCGGCTCATTGCCTTGTATCGGTGTGTAAGGGCGTATCGCCTTGGCGGGCCTTGACGCGCCGGCTTGGCACACCGGCAGGCGCGACGATTGATTTTCGGCGCCGCCCTCGTTATGCTGGAACCAGACCCACTACCGAGCCAGAACATGAGCACCACGCCGCGCCGCACCTGGCCCAAAGCCATCCTGTTCGACCTGGACGATACCCTGTGGCCGATCGCCCCGGTCATCCTGCAAGCCGAGCAAACCCTGCACACCTGGCTGCACAGCAACGCGCCGCGCGTGGCCGAGCGCTTCACCATCGACGCCCTGCGCCAGGCGCGCCTGGCCCTGCTGGCCCAGCAGCCCGAGTTCGAGCTCGACCTGGGCGCCCTGCGCCGCGCCGGCCTGCTGTCGGCGTTCGAGGCGGCCGGCGAAGATGCCGCCAAGGTCGAGCAGGCCATGGTCCATTTCTATGCCGCGCGCAACGCCGTCATTCCCTACGACGACGTGGTGCCCGGGCTGCTGCGCCTGAAAGGCCGCTCCCTGCTCGGTTCGGTTACCAACGGCAATGCCGATTTGCAGGCGATCGGCCTGTCGCACCATTTCAAGGTGTCGGTGGCGGCCAGCCAGTTCGGCCGCGCCAAGCCGGACCCGGCCATTTTCCTGGCCGCCTGCGAGGAACTCGGGGTCGACCCGGCCGATTGCGTGTATGTGGGCGACGATGTGCTGCTCGACGTGCAGGGTGCCCAGCGCGCCGGGCTGCGCGCGGTCTGGCTCAACCGCACCGGCAGCGCGCGCCACCTCGAACACGGCGTGGTGCCGGACGCCATCTGCCGCAGTTTCGACGAGCTGCTCGACTGGCTCAAGCGCGAGCACGATTGAGGCGGCCGGGACGCGCAGTCGACATTACTGCACACCATGCCTGCGAACGTGCATAATAAGGGGGATCAGCACTTGTGCTTGTCCTTGTCTTTGTCCTTACTGCACCCCACCTAGAATCATGCAACTCGATACCCGTGCGCAAACGCTGCTCAAAGCCCTGGTCGAACGGTACATCGCCGACGGCCAGCCGGTCGGGTCGCGCGCGCTGTCGAAAATTTCCGGACTCGACCTCTCGCCCGCGACCATCCGCAACATCATGGCCGACCTGGAAGAGCTGGGGTATGTGGCCAGTCCGCACACCTCGGCCGGACGCATTCCGACCCCGCGCGGCTACCGCATTTTTGTCGATACCTTGTTAACTGTGCAACACCTGGACGAGCACGCCGTCGATGGACGGCTGCGCCTGCCGGCCCAGCAGCCGCAAAAGATGATCGCCAACGCGGCGCAAATGCTGTCGTCGCTGTCGCAGTTCGCCGGCGTGGTGCTCAGCCCGCGGCGCGAATCGGTGTTCCAGCAGATCGAATTTTTGCGCCTGTCCGAAAAGCGCATCCTGCTGGTGATCGTCGATCCGCGCGGCGACGTGCAAAACCGCCTGCTGCTGACCGAGGCCGACTACACCCCGGCCCAGCTGGTGCGCTCGGCCAATTACATCAACCAGAATTACGGCGGCCTGTCGTTCGACGACGTGCGCACGCGCCTGACCAGCGAATTGCGCCAGTTGCGCGACGATATGGGCAGCCTGATGCAGGCAGCGGTCGAGGCCGGCAGCGAAGCGATGGCCGACCAGTCGGACGACATGGTCATTTCCGGGGAGCGCAACCTGCTCAGCGTGTCGGACTTGTCGTCGAACATGACGTCGCTGCGCCAGATGTTCGACATGTTCGAGCAAAAGACCGGGCTGATGCAGCTGCTGGACGTGTCGAGCAAGGCCACCGGCGTGCAGATTTTCATCGGTGGCGAATCGAACCTGGTGCCGATGGATGAAATGAGCGTGGTCACGGCGCCGTACGAGGTCAACGGCAAGATCGTCGGCACCCTGGGCGTGATCGGGCCGACCCGCATGGCTTACGAGCGCGTCATTCCGATCGTGGACATCACGGCCAAGCTGCTGTCGAACGCGCTCAGCCACTCCTAGGCGGCGGCGCGCGTTGCCAGCATCAGGCCGGCATCAGGTTTTGTGGGGGCAGGCAGGCTTGACGCAGTTGCCGTAAATCGCCAGCGCGTGTTCGGCAATCTTGAAGCCGCGCTCGACCGCCACCTTGTGCTGGCGCGATTCGATTTCTTCGTCGTAGAACTCTTCCACGCGCCCGCAGTCGAGGCACACCAGGTGGTCGTGGTGCGAACCGGCGTTGAGCTCGAAAATCGCCTTGCCAGTTTCAAAATGGTTGCGGTTGAGCAGGCCGGCCTGCTCGAACTGGGTCAGTACGCGGTATACGGTGGCCAGGCCGACATCCATATTATCGGTCAGCAAAATCTTGTAAACATCTTCCGCGGTCAGGTGGCGCACCTCGCTGTTCTGGAAAATCTCGAGGATTTTAAGACGGGGCAGGGTGGCTTTCAGGCCGCTGGCTTTGAGGTCGCTAGGATTGTTACTCATGTTTGTTACTCGTATATTGGCGTAGTGCTTTATCATATAGCGTTTTAGACGGAGGTGCCTAGGCTTCCGTACAACGATTTGAGGTCCTCTATGCCTGTCGATACTGCCGTTTTGCACCGTTTTAGCTTGCGCGCCCCGCTCGTGGCGGCCCTGGCCGGCGCTGTTCTGAGCCTGTCCGGCTGCACCATGTTCGGCGGCGCCAAGGATCCCGTGGTCCCGGTGAACGCCTCGCCCGGCGACGGCGCCCAGACCGTCCAGGCCAGCAAGCTGCAAAAGTTCCTGTGGATTTTCTCGCCGTATCGTCCGGATATTCAACAAGGCAACTTCATCTCGCAGGAAATGCTGACCCAGCTGAAGGTGGGCCAGACCCGCGAACAGGTCAAGTTCCTGCTCGGAACACCGCTGCTGACCGACATCTTCCACGCCGACCGCTGGGATTTCCCTTTCTATCTGGCGCGCGGCGATGGCGAGCTGACCAGCAGCCGGGTCACGGTCTACTTCAAGGACAACAAGGTCGAGAAATTCGACGGCGGCAATCTGCCGACCGAGAAGGAATACATCGCCCGTATCGCCGGTCCATCCAAGGTGGCCGCCAAGGAAGCGCCGAAGCGGGAAGAAGCCGGTTCGGCCTCGATCAAGATCAACAAATAAGCCATTTCACGCACAGCGCCAGCGCACAGGTAGCACGAGGGGTAGCAACATGACTCAGATGAAAATTGCAGTAGCGGGCGCCGATGGGCGCATGGGACGGATGCTGGTCGATGCGGTCGCGGCCGCTCCCGACGCCGTGCTGGCCGGCGCGCTCGGCCTGGCCGGTTCGCCGTCGATCGGCCAGGACGCGGGCGCCTTCGGCGGCCAGCCGGCAGGCATCAGGATCGAATCGGACTTGGCCGCCGGCCTGGCCGGGGCCGACTTCCTGATCGACTTTACCCGTCCTGAAGGCACGCTCAAACATCTGGAATATTGCGCCGCCCACGGCATCAAGCTGATCATCGGCACCACCGGCTTCGACGACGCCGGCAAGGCGGCGATTGCCGCCGCCGCCGAAAAAACCGCGATCATGTTCGCGCCCAATATGAGCGTGGGCGTGAACGTCACCCTCAAGCTGCTCGAACTGGCGGCCAAAAGCCTGTCCGAAGGCTACGACATCGAAATCGTCGAAGCGCACCACCGCCACAAGGTCGATGCGCCGTCCGGCACCGCCCTGAAGATGGGCGAAGTGATTGCCGATGCGCTCGGGCGCGACCTCAAGGAATGCGCCGTCTACGGGCGCGAAGGCGTCACCGGCGAGCGCGATCCCTCGACCATCGGCTTTGCCACCATCCGCGGCGGCGACATCATCGGCGACCATACCGTGCTGTTTGCCGGCACCGGCGAGCGCATCGAAATCAGCCACAAGTCCAGCAGCCGGGTCAGCTACGCCCACGGCGCCTTGCGCGCCTGCCGCTTCCTGGCCGACAAGGCGACCGGCTTGTACGACATGCAGGACGTGCTGGCCCTCAAGGACTAGGCGGCGTCATGCCACCTGTTAATCACTTCAGCGTCGCGCGCTACTGGGAACAGGGCGACGCGATCAGCCACGCGGTGGCGTACGTGCTGATGCTGATGTCGCTGGTGAGCTGGTTCTTCATCCTGTCCAAGGCGCTCAGCACCTGGCGCGTGCGCCGCGCGGCGCCGGCGCTGGACGCCTTCTGGGGCGCGCCCAACCTGCAAGACGGCATCGCCCTCCTGACCGTGGCCGACCGCGAGCGCATTTATGTGCCGCTGCCCGCGCAAGGGCTGGCCCATGCCGGTGGCGCCGCCACCCTGGCCGGCGAAATGAGCAAGGATGAACAGATCATCCGCGTGCTGCGCCAGGAAATCACGCGCGCCACCCATCGCATCGAAAGCGGACTGACCGTGCTGGCCTCGATCGGCGCCACCGCCCCGTTTGTGGGGCTGTTGGGCACGGTGTGGGGGATTTATCATGCGCTGTCGAATGTTTCCGCAGCCGGCATCGTGCAGATCGACAAGATCGCCGGGCCGGTCGGGGAAGCCCTGATCATGACCGGCTTCGGGCTGGTGGTGGCCATACCCGCCGTGTTGGCGTATAACGGATTGAACCGCCTGAACCGGCTGACCCTCGCCGAGCTGGACGGGTTTGCCCACGATTTGCATTCCTACTTCAGCAAATAAGGGGAACGGCATGGCATTCGGCAGCTTCAATCCATCGCGGCAGCAGTCGATGATGAGCGATATTAACGTGACCCCGATGGTCGACGTGATGCTGGTGCTGCTCGTCATTTTCATCATCACCGCGCCCATGTTCACGCATGCGGTCAAGCTGGACCTGCCGCGCGCGCAGGCTGCGGCGGCGCAGCAGCAGCCGGACACGGTCGCCATCGCCATCGATGCGGCCGGCGTGCTGCATTGGGGCGAGGAGCAGGTCGATGCGGCCGGACTCGATGCGCGCCTGCTGCAGGCCGCGCGCCAGGCGCCGCAGCCCGAACTGCAGCTGCGCGCAGACAAAAACACCCGTTACGAAGTCGTGGCCCAGGTCATGGCGGCGGCGCAGTCCCATGGCCTGAGCAAGCTGGGCTTCGTGACCGATCCAAAAAAGGAGAAATAACATGGCCAGCGCTGAACTCAATGGTGCCTCGATCCTCGGCTGGGATACCTTTCATTCCGAAAGCCGCGCGGCGTTCGGGTTTCCCGAGTTTTACGCCAATACGATGGATGCCTGGGTCGATTGCCTGAGCTACCTGCGCGACGAAGACGGCATGACCAAATTCCGGCTGAAACCGAACGAGGTCCTGGAAATCGTCGTCAAGGATGCGGCATCGATGCGCGAGCGCGTGCCCGACCTGCTCGAGGAGATGACCTTCTGCATCGCCGGCATCAACGAGCGCTATGAGGATTACGGCGAGAAGCCGGCGCTGGCGCTGATGTTGCGCTGACCGGCTTCATGCTGCGCGGGCAGCGCGTGCCCGCGCATGGGTTACGGCTGGTGCTTAACGCACCTTCTTGAGGTCGAAATGGGGGTTGTAGATCAGCCCCAGCGTGTTGCCGAACGGATCCTTCAGCTCGACCACCTTGATTCCGTCGCCCACATCCTGGATGGCCGAGTCGATACTCGCGCCCAGGCCCGTGATGCGGTCGGCTTCCGCCTCGATATCATCCACGCCCCAGTACGCCACGCAACCGGGCATGCCGGGTTCGCCCGGGTGCAGGCCCAGCTCGAAGCCGCCGATCTCGAAGCCGATATAGAACGGCTGATCGAAGTAGGGGGCGGTGCGGAACACCTCGGTAAACCAGGCTTTGGCCGCGTCCATATCCTTGACCGGGTAGCAGACAGTGCGCATTCCGTTGATCATGTTCGTCTCCTTGAGTGCAAAGCAGCATCCTGCCATGGCGTGCCGCGCTTGTATTGTAAAAATGTAAGGCGGTCAGGCCGGCGGCGTGGCGAACGATTCCGGCGTGCTGCCCGACAATTGGCGAAATTCGTGGATGAGGTGAGGCTGG
The DNA here is from genome assembly GCF_030846505.1 of Massilia pseudoviolaceinigra. Lineage (NCBI taxonomy): Bacteria > Pseudomonadati > Pseudomonadota > Betaproteobacteria > Burkholderiales > Oxalobacteraceae > Massilia > Massilia pseudoviolaceinigra. Next base: position 24,839 of record NZ_JAVCWL010000034.1, read on the forward strand.
TCGTAATAGCCGAGATCGAGCGCGAGGCGTGCCCAGTCGAGCTGGCCTGCATGGGGGGCGGCGCGGATGCGGGCGCTCGCCTGGCGGAAGCGGCACACGCGCGCGAATTGCTTGGCGCCCAGCCCGACCCGGGTGCGGAACTGGCTGGAGAGGTGCTGGCGCGACACGCCCAGTTGCGCGGCCAGCGCGTCGATGCGCATGGTGCCGCCCGATTGTTCGATGGTGCTCACGGCCGCGTCGACCAGGCCGGGCGCGGGGAGCGTCCCGGCGCTGCGCAGGCGCTGCAGCAGCAGGCGTTCGACGGTGGCGACGGCGTCGGCGTCGGAGAGTGTGCGCGACCACAGGGCATCGGTGAATTGGCGTGCCGTGGCGCCGCCCCACAGGTCGTCCAGCAGAGGATGCTGGTCAGCCAGTTCGTGCAGCGGCATGGCGAAAAAGTACGCGGCGGCACCCGGCTTGAAGCGGGCCGCGATGGTGCGTACGCTCTGGTGCACGGGAACGTGGACGACCGTGCTCATCATGCCGGAGACCCGGCTCAGCGCGGCCACGTTCTGCCACAGGATATCAATGCAGTTATCGGGCAGCACCCGGTGCGTGACCGGTGAGGCGCCGGGCAGTACCTGGCAGGTCCACAGGCAGGCCAGATAGGGCGCCAGCGCGGGGTGGGGAGGGTGTTCCTGGTAGAGAACCATGGTGGTGCCGGGCACGGGGCAAAGAGGCCATTTTACCCTGCGCACACCGTCCTTGAAGATGGCGTCATGGGAAGTAAACCCTGGCAAGAATCGCGCCGTTCATGACGATAAGAAGGCCAAGTACCCAGCGGTGCATGGCCAATGCATCTTTTACCGAACGCAAATCTGCAGCCATAATCTCGATCTTCGCGTTCAGATCGGCTCGAAGACCATCGATCTTTGCGGTCAGATCGGCTCGAAGACCATCGATCTTTGCGGTCAGATCGATTCGGACACCGTCGATTTTTGCGGTCAGATCGATTCGGACACCTTCACCTTTGGCGTCGAGCAACCCGATTTTTGCGCTCAGATCCGTTCGGACTCGGTCTATTTTTGCGCTCAGATCCGTTCGAAATCCCTCGATTTTTGCGTCGAGCAGGTCAATTTTAGCGCTTGATTCTGCTCTGAACGTCTGTAACTCGGCGCCGAGTTTTGTCTTTGCCAGATCGATCTGCGCGGTCAAACGCTCTTCCGACTGGTGAATATCGCATTGCAAGTCGTTCTTCATTTGCAGACGGTCGGATGTCGATACCCCCTCGCTCGCCACCTCGTTCAGTGCCTTGGCATGCACGTCCGCCTGGTTCCTGGCAACCCCGGCCGATTCTAACTGCTGGGCATAGTCTATCGGATCGAATTCGATTGTCATGACGTCAATCTCCGGTATGTGGTATTCGGTTCGGCGGAACATGCAGGTCCATCGCTTGGCCTGCGACCACCCTTGGTGTAAGCCAAAGCGTCGAATGTGCTTGTCATGTTATTTAGACAGCAACGCCACCCGATAGTTCAGCGAAATTTGGCGCCCAAGCCCCGGCCGCGCCCGGATGCGGGATGTGCCAGTATAATGACCGGTTCATATTCACTTTTGGCCGGGCCACGCTTGGCTGCACATATCATGCAAGATAAATATAGTCCCGCCGACGTTGAACAAGCCGCCCAAGCCCACTGGAAGGCGATCGACGCCTACAAGGCCGTCGAGAACGACCCGCGTTTCCCGAAAGGCAAGTACTACGCCTGCTCCATGCTGCCTTACCCTTCGGGCAAGCTGCACATGGGCCACGTGCGCAACTATACGATCAATGATGTGATGTACCGCTACCTGCGGATGAACGGCTACAACGTGCTCATGCCGATGGGCTGGGACGCCTTCGGCATGCCGGCCGAGAACGCGGCCATGCAAAACAACGTGCCGCCGGCGCAATGGACCTACTCCAACATCGCCCACATGCGCGAGCAGATGGAGTCGATGGGTCTGGCGATCGACTGGTCGCGCGAAATGACCGCCTGCAAACCCGAGTATTACAAGTGGAACCAGTGGATGTTCCTCAAGATGCTCGAAAAAGGCATCATCTACAAAAAAACCGGCACCGTGAACTGGGACCCGGTCGACCAGACCGTGCTGGCCAACGAGCAGGTTGTCGACGGCAAGGGCTGGCGTTCCGGCGCGCCGATCGAAAAGCGCGAAATCCCCATGTACTACGCGCGCATCACCGACTACGCCGACGAACTGCTCGACTACGTCGACAACAAGCTGCCGGGCTGGCCGGAACGCGTGCGCGTCATGCAGGCCAACTGGATCGGCAAATCGGTCGGCGTGCGCTTCGCTTTCCCGCACACCATCGCCAACGCCGCCGACGCTACTGGAAAAACGTTGATCGACGACGGCAAGATGTACGTCTTCACCACCCGCGCCGACACCATCATGGGCGTGACCTTCTGCGCCGTGGCGCCGGAACACGCGCTGGCGCAGCACGCCGCCCAAACCAGCCCGGAACTGGCAGCTTTTATCGCCGAGTGCAAACTCGGTAGCGTGATCGAAGCCGACATGGCGACGATGGAGAAGAAGGGCATGCCGACCGGCCTGTTCGTCACCCATCCGATCACGGGCGAGCAGGTTGAAGTCTGGGTCGGCAACTACGTCCTGATCACCTACGGCGACGGCGCCGTCATGGGCGTGCCCGCGCACGACGAGCGCGATTTCGCGTTCGCCAAAAAATATAACCTGCCGATCAAGCAGGTGGTCGCTGTCGAAGGCAAGGAGTATTCGCTCGACGCCTGGCAGGAATGGTACGGCGACAAGGAAAGCGGCGTATCGGTCAACTCCGGCAAATACGACGGCCTCGATCACATTTCCGCCGTCAACGCGGTTGCGGGCGACCTGGCCACGGCTGGTCTCGGCGACAAGAAGATCACTTTCCGTTTGCGCGACTGGGGTATTTCACGCCAGCGTTACTGGGGCACGCCGATCCCGATGATCCATTGCGCCGATTGCGGCGTGGTGCCGGTGCCGGAAAAAGACCTGCCGGTGGTGCTGCCCGAGGACTGCGTCCCGGACGGCAGCGGCAACCCGCTGGGCAAGCACGAAGCGTTTCTGAAGTGCGACTGCCCGCAGTGCGGCAAGCCGGCGCGCCGCGAGACCGACACGATGGATACCTTCGTCGATTCGTCGTGGTACTACATGCGCTATACCTCGCCGGGCAGCAACGACGCCATGGTCGACGCGCGCAACGATTACTGGATGCCGATGGACCAGTACATCGGCGGCATCGAACACGCCGTCATGCACTTGCTGTACGCGCGCTTCTGGACCAAGATCATGCGCGAGCTCGGCCTGGTCAAGTTCGACGAGCCATTCGTCAACCTGCTCACGCAGGGCATGGTACTGAACGAAACCTACTACCGTGACGATGAAGCGGGCCGCAAGTCCTGGTTCAACCCGGCCGACGTCGACCTGACCCTGGACGACAAGGGCCGTCCGCAAGGCGCCACGCTCAAGAGCGACGGCCAGCCGGTAGTCATCGGCGGCACCGAGAAGATGTCGAAGTCGAAGAACAACGGCATCGATCCGCAAGCCCAGATCGGCCAGTACGGCGCCGACACCGCGCGCCTGTTCACCATGTTCGCCTCGCCGCCGGAGCAGACGCTCGAGTGGTCCGACAGCGGTGTCGAAGGCGCCAGCCGCTTCCTGCGCCGCGTGTGGGCGTTTGCCTACGCGCAGTGGCCGCGCATCGCGTCGGCCCTGGCCGCGACCGACAAGGCCGAAGGCGGCGAAGCGCATAAAACGCTGCGCCGCGAACTGCACAAGGTCCTGCAGCAGGCCGACTACGACCTCAAACGCATCCAGTACAACACCGTGGTGTCGGCCTGCATGAAGATGCTCAACACGATGGAATCGGCCAAGCTGGAAGACGGCCCGGCCACCGACGCGGTCGTCGCCGAAGGCCTGTCGATCTTCCTGCGCGTGCTCAACCCGGTCGCGCCGCACATCACCCACGTGCTGTGGGAAGAACTGGGCTACGCCAAGGTGCATGGCGACATCCTCAACGTGCAGTGGCCGCAGGTCGACCCGGCCGCGCTGGAACAGGCCGAGATCGAGATGATGATCCAGGTGAACGGCAAGTTGCGCGGCTCGATCAAGGTGGCCAAGGATGCCGACAAGGCGTCCATCGAAGCGATGGCGCTCGCTTGCGAAGCGGTGCAGAAGTACATCGAGACGCCACCGAAAAAGGTGATCGTGGTGCCGGGCAAGTTGATCAGCATCGTGGTGTAAGCGATGACGATCCTTCGCTCCGCCACCGTGCTGCGCGCCACCTGTGCGCTGGTGCTGCTCGCAAGCCTGAGCGCGTGCGGCTTCCAGCTGCGTGGCTCGAACGGCCAGTTCAACATGCCGTTCCGCAGCATCTACCTGGCGTTCCCCGAAACGTCGGCCCTCGGCACGGAACTCAAGCGCAACCTGCGCGGCGGCGACGCCGTGCAGGTGGTGACCGATGCGGCTAAGGCCGAGACCCTGTTCGACGTGCTGTCGGAAACGCGCGGCAAGCAGATCCTCTCGCTCAACGCCCAGGGCCGCGTGCGCGAATATCTGCTGACCTACACCCTGGTGTTCCGCCTGCGCGACGCCAAGGGCGCCGAGCTGCTGCCGGCCACCGAAATCTCGCTCAAGCGCTCGATTACCTTCAACGAGAGCCAGGTGCTGGGCAAGGAATCGGAAGAAGTGCTGCTGTACCGCGACATGCAGACCGACCTGGTACAGCAGGTCCTGCGCCGCCTGGTGGCGGTCAAGCCGACATGAGCATGAGCGATGCAACTGCGGGTTGACGCCCTCGAAGGGCACCTGGCCAAGACGATCGCGCCGCTGTACGTGATCTCCAGCGACGAGCATCTGCTGGCGCTGGAGGCGGCCGACAAGATCCGCCGCGCCGCGCGCGCCAATGGCTATTCCGAGCGCGACGTGCTGACGGTCGAGCGCACCTTCAAATGGGGCGAGCTGCTGGCCGCAAATCAGGCCATGTCGCTGTTCGGCGACAAGAAGCTGATCGAGCTGCGCATCCCGACCGGCAAACCGGGCAAGGATGGCGGGGCGGCGCTGCAAAGCTACGCCAAGGACCTCAGTCCCGACAACCTGACCCTGATCACCCTGCCCAAGCTGGACTGGCAGACGGCCAAGGCGGCCTGGGTCGGCGCGCTGCAGCAGGCCGCGGTGTACATCGAGATCCCGGCGGTCGAACGTGCCCAGCTGCCCGGCTGGATCGGCACGCGCCTGGCCGCCCATGGCCTCTCCGCCGACCGCCAGTCGCTCGACTTCATCGCCGACCGGGTCGAAGGCAACCTGCTGGCGGCGCACCAGGAAATCCAGAAGCTCGCGCTGCTGCACGATCCGGGCAAGCTGACGTTCGAACAGATTCACGACGCGGTGCTCAACGTGGCGCGCTACGACGTGTTCAAGCTGTCCGAGGCGATGCTGGCGGGCGATTCCTCGCGGCTGGTGCGCATGCTCGAAGGCTTGAAAGGCGAGGGCGAGGCGCTGCCACTGGTTTTATGGGCGGTCGCCGAAGAAATCCGTACGCTGTTAAAATTGAAATCCGGGATGGCGCAAGGCAGGCCGCTCGGCGTGCTGCTCAAGGAACACCGCATCTGGGGTCCGCGCGAACGCATGATGGAACCGGCGCTGCGCCGCATCTCGCTGCCGACCCTGGAAGGGGCGATGCGCGACGCCGCGCAGGTCGACAAAATGATCAAGGGCCTGCGCGCCAAGGGCTTCGCGGGCGACGCCTGGGATGCGATGCTGCAGCTGGCCTTGAAAGTAACGCGCGGATAGACCGCAGCGGCACGCTACCATGGTGCCTGCGCGATGGATGCGCTTCACCTACGTAGACGAGATAATGAACATCACCGAATACATGCAACAGGTCGGCCAGCGCGCCCGCGCCGCTTCGCGCGCAATGGCAAGGTCCGACAGCGCCACGCGCAACCGCGCGCTGCTGCTGATCGCCGACGCGATCGTGCGCGATAGCGCGCTGCTGCGCGCCGCCAACCAGCTCGACCTCGATGCGGCCGCCGCCGCGGGCCTGGCGCCGGCCATGCTGGACCGCCTGCAGCTGTCGGACAAGGCCATCGACACCATGGTCGAAGGCTTGCGCCAGATTGTCTCGCTGGCCGATCCGATCGGCGAGATCTCGAACATGAAGTTCCGTCCGAGCGGCATCCAGGTGGGCCAGATGCGCGTGCCGCTGGGCGTGATCGGTATCATCTACGAAGCGCGGCCGAACGTCACGGTCGATGCGGCGGGACTGTGCATCAAGAGCGGCAACGCCACCATTTTGCGCGGCGGCTCGGAAGCCATCAACTGCAACCGCGCGCTGGCGAAAATCGTGGCCGAAGGCCTGGCCGGCGCCGGCTTGCCGAACGATGGCGTGCAGATTGTCGACACCACCGACCGCGCCGCCGTCGGCGCGCTGATCACCATGCCCGCGTATGTGGACGTGATCGTGCCGCGCGGCGGCAAGGGCCTGATCGCGCGCCTGATCGCCGAGGCCACGGTCCCGATGATCAAGCACCTGGACGGCATCTGCCACGTCTACATCGACAACAGGGCCGATCTGGACAAGGCCGTGGCAATCGCGTTCAACGCCAAGTGCCACCGCTACGGCACCTGCAACACCATGGAAACGCTGCTGGTCGCGCGCGCCATCGCCCCGGCCGTGCTGCCACGCCTGGCCGCGCTGTTCGCGGCGAAGGAAGTCGAACTGCGCGCCGATCCGGAAGCGCTGGCGCTGCTGGCCGGCTACCCGCACCTGGTGGCCGCCGTCGAAGAAGACTGGAGCACCGAGTACCTGGCGCCGGTACTGTCGATCAAACTGGTGGACGGCATGGACGCGGCGATCGACCATATCAACACGTATTCGTCGAAGCATACGGAAGCGATCATCACCGAAGACTACAGCGATGCGCTGCGCTTCCTGCGCGAAGTCGATTCGGCCTCGGTGATGGTGAACGCGTCGACGCGGTTCGCGGACGGCTTCGAGTACGGCCTGGGCGCCGAAATCGGCATCTCCAACGACAAACTGCACGCGCGCGGTCCGGTCGGACTGGAAGGCCTGACCTCGCTCAAGTACGTGGTGTTCGGCCACGGCGAAGTGCGCCCTTAACTTACTTTGGATTGCCATGCTCTGGATTAAAGCGTTTCACATCGTCTTCATCGCCTCATGGTTTGCCGGGCTGTTTTACCTGCCGCGCATTTTCGTGAACCTGGCGCAGGAAACCGACACGGTCGCCACCACGCGATTGCTGCTGATGGGACGCAAGCTGTTTCGCTTCACCACCATGCTGGCGGTACCGGCGGTGCTGCTGGGTGTCTGGCTGTGGCTCGGGTACGGCTTTCGGGGCGGCTGGATGCATGCCAAGCTGGCGCTGGTGCTGCTGGTGATCGGGTATCACCACGCGTGCGGCTCGCTGCTGAAAAAATTCGAGAACGGCGCCAACAAGCGCAGTCATGTCTGGTTCCGCTATTTCAACGAGGTGCCAGTGCTGCTGCTGACCGCCATCGTGATCCTGGTCGTGGTCAAACCCTTCTGACGGGGGCTTCATGAGTAAAACGGTTCAGTATTTTTTCGCGCCGCAGTCGCCCTGGGCGTATCTGGGCCATGAGCGCTTCGTCGCCATGGCGCAGGAACGCGGGGCGCTGATCGATATCAAGCCGTTCGACCTGGGCAAGGTGTTCAGCGTGTCGGGCGGGCTGCCGCTGGCCAAGCGCGCGCCGCAGCGCCAGGCATACCGCCTGCAGGAGCTGGCGCGCTGGTCGAAGCATCTGGGCTTGCCGCTCATTGCCCATCCGACGTACTTTCCGGTGCCGCCCGATGCGGCAGCGCGCCTGATCATCGCGGCGCGCACCAGCCTGGGCGCCGATGCGGCGCTGGGCCTGACCGGCGCGATCATGCGGGCGCTGTGGGCCGAGGACCGGAATATCTCCGACGCCGATACGCTGGCGCAGATTGCCAGCGCCTGCGGGCTCGATGGGAAGATGCTGGTCAAGTCGTCCGAGACGACCGGCGTGCAGGAACAGTATGACCGCAACACCGATGAAGCCATGGCCGCCAGCGTGTTCGGGGTGCCGTGGTATGTGGTTGACGGCGAGGGGTTCTGGGGACAGGACCGGCTTGAATTTGTGGAGCGGGCGTTAAGTTAACGCGTCGTTCCCGCCACCGCCGTCGTTCCCGCCTGCGCGGGAACGACGGTGGGCGGTGCTAACGACGCAGATTTTGCAGTAACGATTAAACATTTTTCACAACGGACAAAGGGTTCACCAAATGCCATCATTTTTCTGCCCATGCCCACGCGGCATGGAAGCGGCACTCGCCGAAGAACTGGGCGAAATCGCCCTCACCAGCACCACCATGAAGGTGCACAACCAGGTTCCCGGCGGCGTGCACTGCTCCGGCGACCAGACCGATGCTTACCGCATCAACCTGCACTCGCGCATCGCGTCGCGCGTGCTGATGCGCATGGCGCATGCCAGCTACGCCAACGAGAACGATATCTACGACCTGGTCCTGGCCCAACAATGGGAAGACTGGTTCAGCGTCGACCATACCATCCGCGTCGATGTCACCGCCGTCAAGTCGCCCCTGCGCAGCCTCGAATTCACCACGCTCAAGATCAAGGACGCCATCTGCGACCGCTTCCGCGACCAGTTCGACAAGCGCCCGTCGGTCAACACGCGCGAGCCTGACATGCGCATCGTGGGCTTTCTCGACAACCGCAACTTCACCGTCTATCTCGATACCTCCGGCGAAGCCCTGTTCAAGCGCGGCTGGCGCGAGGAAACGGGCGACGCGCCGCTGCGCGAGAACCTCGCCGCCGGCATGCTGCGCGTCTCCGGCTGGAAGCCGGGCACGGTGCTGTTCGATCCGATGTGCGGCTCCGGCACCATCCTGATCGAAGCGGCCCAGATGGTGCAGGGCATTCCGCCCGGCGCGCGCCGCAGTTTCGCGTTCGAGAAATTCCACAATTTCGTGGCCGCCCCGTGGCAGGACATGAAGAACGCGATCAAGCCGCTGCCGCTGCCGGCCGAGCCGACCATCTTCGGCAGCGACATTTCGGGCGACATGGTCGCCATGACGCGCCACAACCTGAAAATTGCCGGCATCATGTTCGACGTGCCGCTCAAGCAGATCGAGGCGCAGGAAGTCAAAGCCCCGACCGAGCAGCCGGGCATCCTGCTGACCAACCCGCCGTACGGCGAGCGGATCGGCGTGCGCGGCGACAGCACCATCCCGGCCGACGACATGTCGGTCGCGTTCTACTCGGCGCTGGGCACCACGCTCAAGCAGCGCTTCGCCGGCTGGACCGTGTTCCTGTTCACGGCCGACCTGACCTTGCCCAAGCTGCTGCGCCTGAAAGAAGCGCGCAAGACGCCATTCTTCAACGGCGCGCTCGAATGCCGCCTGTTCCGGTTCGACATGGTGGCCGGCTACAACCGGCGCGAAGAAGCCAAGCCAAAACCGGAGTAAGCATGTTTCCCAGCCCGCCGCCCGACCTGCCGCCGGACCCGGTCACGCCGGTGCCCCTGCCGCCCGTGATCCGGCGCGCGGTACCCGGCACGGTGGGCCTGGCGAGCTTGCTGGCCGGCTTGTCGATGCTGGGACCATTCTCAATCGACGCCTACCTGCCGGCCTTCCCCAACATCCAGGCGTCGTTGAATGCGACGCCGATCGAGGTCCAGCAAACCCTGACCGCCTACATGCTGGCCTTTGCCGGCATGGTGCTGTGGCACGGCGCGCTGGCCGACGCTTTCGGGCGGCGCAACGTGGTGCTGTGCGCGCTGGTGGTGTTCGCCATCGGCACCTTCGGCTGCGCCGCCTCGCATTCGGTGCACTACCTGTGGATCTTCCGCATCATGCAGGGCGTGTCGGCCGGGGCCGGGGTGGTGGTGGGCCGCGCCATCATCCGCGACCTGTACGACGATGCGCCGGCGGCGCGCCTGCTCTCCCTGGTGACGATGATCTTCACCATCGCGCCGGCGATTGCGCCGATCCTGGGCGGCTGGATCGTCAAGTATTCCGACTGGCGCACCATCTTCCTGGTGCTGCTGGCCTACAGCGTGATCCTGTTCATCTACTGCTACCGGCGCCTGCCCGAAACGCTGCCGCCGGACAAGCGCCAGGCCTTCAATCCGCGTTACCTGTGGCAGAACTACAGCGCCATTTTCAGCTCGGCCCTGTTCCACATGAAGGCCGGCATCGTGGCCTTTAATTTCGCCGGCCTGTTCCTGTATATTGCGGCCGCGCCGGTGGCGCTGCCGCTGCATCTGGGCCTCGGGCCCGATCAATTCGGCTGGCTGTTCATTCCATCGGTGGCCGGCATCTTTTTGGGCGCGCTGGCGGCCAACCGCATTGCCGGCAAAATCACGTTCGCGCGCCAGATCGGCATCGGTTTCGGCTTCCTGCTGACGGCCGCCGTCGCCAATCTGTTGTATCACGGCGTCTTTACGCCAGCGCTGCCGTGGAGCGTGGCGCCGATGTTTTTCTACACCTTCGGCATGTCGCTGATCGCGCCCGGCGCCACGCTGCTCGCGCTCGACCTGTTCCCGCACATCCGCGGCACCGTGGCCTCGTGCCAGTCGTTCGCGGTGACCCTGCTGGGGGCGCTGGTGGCGGGCGTGATCGCGCCCTTCCTGTCGCACTCGATGCTGTGGCTGGCCATGGGGCAGGTCGGTTTCGCCCTGAGCGCACTGGGCTTGTGGGTGGCGTCGCGCATGTACCGCCGCCGGCGCGCGGCCATCGGAGCGTGAGCATTAAGCGGACTGAACAATAAAACTTTTGCCTTGGGTAATGTTCCCCGGGTCAACATTCGTGCATATATGCTAAGATAGCCGTTTTTAAAACCTGACACGCTGCCCAAACCTCGCGCGCGACAGGTGCAATCTGATTTTTTCGTCGTGGCCGCATTGCGTAGTGCGCCACCTCCAACCATCGACCATTTGGCGGCAGTTTTCGACACAATGCAGCATTCGGACAACGATCTTCGCAAGCGGCCAGGGCGTGCCCTGCTACCACTGTTTCCCGTACCAGCCGGGCAAGTGCGCGTTGCCGATGCGGACGATGGATTCCGTTTAAGGCTCCAATGAACGACAATCCTGCCAGCGCACCGTCGCCGGCCGCTTCCGCCGCCGAGCCGACCGCCTCTTTCGGCGAGGCCGATATCCCCGCGCTGCCGCGCATCCTGCTGATCGACGACGAGCCGCGCCTGCTGTCGGCCCTGCACGACCTGCTGCGCGACCGCGGCTTCGAGCTGGTAACTGCCAAGAGCGGCGCCGAAGCACTGGCGCAGCTGAGTACCCGGCGTTTCGACCTGGTGCTGCTGGACCTGCGCCTGCCCGACATGAGCGGGCACGAGATCATGGACTTCATCAACGAGCGCGATATCGATGCCGACGTGATCGTCATGAGCGGCGACGTCGGCATCGAGGCGGCCATCGGCGCCCTCAAGCGCGGCGCCTACGATTATCTGCGCAAGCCGTACAGCCGCGAAGAGATGCTCAAGACGGTCGGCAACGCGCTGCAGCAGCGCAGCCTGACCATGGCCAACGAGCGCATCGCCTCGCAGCTGGAAAACTCCGAGAAGCTGTACCGCTACCTGGTCGACAGCTCGCCCGACATCATCTACACCCTCAATCACGAGGGCCGCTTCACCTTCATCAACGACCGCGCCTTCCAGCTGCTGGGCTTCGCGCGCGAAGACCTGATCGGCCAGCACTACACGATCCTGGTGCACGACGAAGACCTGGAGCGCGCGCGCTACGCCTTCAACGAGCGCCGGGTCGACGAGCGCGCTTCGCGCAATGTCGAACTGCGCCTCAAATGCCACGCGCGCGCGGGACAGAACCGGGCGTTCAACACGACCCTGATGACGATCTCGCTCAATTCGATGGGCATGCACGTGCCGGATCACGACGTCAAGAAGCTCGAGTTCTACGGCACCTACGGCGTGGCGCGCGATATCACCGACCGCAAGCGCGCCGAAGAAGTCATTTCGTACCAGGCTTACCACGACATCCTGACCGACCTGCCGAACCGCATGCTGTTCAAGGACCGCCTTGGTCTGGCGATCATCCAGGCCAAGCGCAAGCTCACCGAGCTGGCCGTGATGTTCATCGACCTCGACCGCTTCAAGCTGGTGAACGACACGCTCGGCCACGTCAAGGGCGACGAGCTGCTGCAGCAGGTCGCGCTGCGCCTGAAGCAATGCCTGCGCGATGGCGACACCCTGGCGCGCCAGGGCGGCGACGAATTCACCATCGTGCTGCCGGAACTGGCCGGACGCGGCGAAGCGAAGGCGATCGCCGAAAAATTCCTCACCTGCCTGCACCTGCCGTTCGACCTCGATGGGCACCAGGTGCACGTATCGGCCAGTATCGGCATTGCCATCTATCCGGGCGACGGCGAGTCGATCGACGAGCTGCTGCGCCACGCCGACATCGCCATGTACCAGGTCAAGGCGCTGGGCAAGAACGGCCACAGTTTTTATCACAACTCGATGCTCGACGTGTCGCACCAGAAGATCGCGCTGGAACAGAGCCTGCGCAAGGCGCTCGAGCAGAACGAGCTGGAAATGTACTATCAGCCGCAGATCGACGTGATCACCGGCCGCATCATCGGCGCCGAAGGGCTGATGCGCTGGAATCATCCGCAGCGCGGCGTGCTGACCGCGAACGAGTTCCTGCCGTTCGCCGAAGACAATGGCCTGATGCTGCCGATTTCGGACTGGATGCTCGACGCCTTGTGCCGCGATATGCTGGTGTGGAACGAGAACGGCGGCGAGGCGATCCGCCTGTCGCTCAATCTGTCGCCGCAATACCTGGACCGCGGCGACTTTTTCGAGAAGATGCGCGGCGCGCTGCTGCGCTACGGGATTTCGCCGGCGCAGATCGAAGTCGAGATCACCGAGAATATCTGCATCCGCAACCCGCAATACGCGATCGAGCAGTTGAACAAACTGTGCCAGCTGGGCGTGTCGGTGGCGATCGACGATTTCGGCACCGGTTACTCGTCGCTGTCCTACCTGCACCGCTTCCCGATCCACACGATCAAGATCGACCAGTCGTTTGTGAAGGAAATCCACGACGAGCAGGGGCATTATCCGGTCATCCTGGCCATCATTTCGATCGCGCGCGGCCTGGGCCTGCACCTGATCGCCGAGGGCGTCGAAACCGAGGTGCAGGCACGCTACCTCAAATCGAACGGCTGCCTGACCATGCAGGGTTACCTGTTCCATCATCCGATTTCCCTGGACAGCTTCCTCGACGTGCTGCGCGAGCAGGAAGTGCAACTGGCCGCTTGCCGGGCCATGCCGCAGGCCAAGCGGGCCTGATTGCGCGTTTGGCCATCGCGCTCTTGCGCGCCCTGCGCTCATCCTGCTGCGGCGCGCGGGGCATGCGTGTGCATTCCGTGCTAACGAAATTGTAACGTCATTATCGTTTCCATATTATTTTCCAGTAATATTAATGGAACGTTAACTCGCGGGAATAATAATGTCCATCCTTCCTTGCCGCTTTGCCAGTGGCAGCATCGCCCTTGCCGCACTGTTGGCCTTCGCACCGCTGAGCGCGAGCGCCGCGACCCATCTCGAAACCACGGCATTCTCCTTCGATTCGGCCTCGCCGGGACGGGCCGATGCGCTGGTTGCCGACGCCAATGGGGCCACCACGATCTCCCTGCTCGGCGCGCGCGACATGTTCAAGTATGACGCGGAGAACCGGACCGGAAACGGGCCGTACGACAATTTGTACCAGGGGGTGTTCCAGCTCAACGTGCGTGCCGGCTACAAGATCACCGGCTACTCGCTCATGGGCACGTTTTCGGGCGAACACTACGTCGGACAATTGCCCACCGGGACGAACGAGAACATCATGCCCCTGGACTGGGGCGCGGCATACGCCGGAGCCGGCGTGGCGATTCGCGCCGACCTGCCGGCCACGGGCGGCGCGGTCCCGCCCCTCTCCCATACGACGGTCAACCTGAACGGCACGCAGGGCTTCACGCTCGACAGCGGCCCGCTGGACCATGCAGGGCTACTGAACCTGTACGTCGAAGGCAGTGCCTACGCCGAACGCACGCACGCTGAATGGTGGTACCTCGATTATGGGTTCCGGGGAAGGGATGCGTCCTATGCCAAGATCGAGCTCAGCCGTCCGCTGTTGCTCACCGTCTATACCCAAGCCGTCCCCGAGCCGCATACCTACGCCCTGACCCTGGCGGGACTGGCGCTGATCGGCGGCGCCTTGCGGCGCCGCCGCCGGCTGGCGCAACGCGCCGCCCACACTGATTCTTCTTTGAAGGGATGAGCATGACCATGCGCCCGCCACTGTTTGCCGCCGCCGTACTGGCCACCCTGTTCGCCGGGGCACCCGCCCACGCCGCCGCGCCCGTGCACATCGACGCGACCGGACTGACCTTCGATACCGCCGCCTCCGGCCGTGCCGAGACCTTGATATCGGACATCAACGGGGTCGCCATCTTCGCCCTGCCCAACGCCGCCGATCAGCTCCCTCTCGACCAACCCTCCTACGGATTCTTCCACAACACGTACTCCGGGCTGTTCCAGTTGAATACCCGCCCGGGCTACAAGATCACCGGCTATTCGCTGTCGGGCGAATTCGGCGGTACCCTCTCGGTGCCGGCGGTGCCGGAAGGACTGAATGGTACCGTCGGTGTGGCCGCCACCCGCGCCGCCCTGTCGTTGGGCGCCCGCTTGCCGGACGCTAGCGGCATGCCAACCAGCTCTCACGCCCTGGCCGACTTGAACGGCACCAACGGCTTTACTTTGAGCAGCGGCCCGCTCGACCATACGGGCGCGCTGGCGCTTCAGCTCGACGGCTACACCTACGGCTTCAGCAAGCCGTCCACCTGGACGGAGGGGCCCTGGCACTCAACAGCGCCCTCGACGGCGCACCTGTGGCTGAAGGACAGCCTGCGCCTGACCGTGTACACCACGGCGGTGCCGGAACCGCACAGCTATGCGCTGATGCTGGCGGGCCTGGCGCTGGTGGGCGGACTGGCGCGGCGCCGCAACAAGGCGTAACAATCGCGCAGAATCGGGGCGCACATCGCGTGCGCCCGTCCGTGGGAATGGTGTAATATACTGTATATACATACAGTTGAGCACCAAGTCCCATGGAACTGACCGACAAGCTGGAAATCCTCGCGGATGCAGCAAAGTACGATGCGTCCTGCGCCAGCAGCGGCGCGCCCAAACGCACTTCCGAGGGCAAGGATGGCATCGGCGCCACCAATGGCATGGGTATTTGCCACAGCTACACGCCGGACGGGCGCTGCGTCTCCCTGCTCAAGATCCTGCTGACCAATTTCTGCGTGTACGACTGCCAGTATTGCGTCAACCGCCGCACCTCCAACGTGCCGCGCGCGCGGTTTTCGGTCGATGAAGTGGTCAAGCTGACGGTCGATTTTTACCTGCGCAACTATATCGATGGCTTGTTCCTCAGTTCCGGCATCATCCAGTCGGCCGACTACACCATGGAGCAATTGGTGGCCATCGCGCGGCAGTTGCGCGAAGTCCACAATTTCCGTGGCTACATCCACCTCAAGACCATTCCCGACGCCGACGCCGCCCTGATCGCCGCCGCCGGCAAGTATGCCGACCGGCTCAGCGTCAACATCGAACTGCCGACCGAGGGCAGCATCACGCGCCTGGCGCCCGAAAAAAGCGTGCACACCATCAAGCTGGCGATGGGCTCGATCCGCCGCAAGCTCGACGAAAAGGCCGAGGAGCCGCGCGCGCCCAAGTTCGCGCCGGCCGGGCAGAGCACGCAGATGATCGTCGGGGCGGACGCCAGCGACGACCAGACCATCCTCAACACGGCCGAAACCCTGTACGGCAGCTACAAGCTCAAGCGCGTCTACTATTCTGCCTTCAGCCCGATTCCGCAAAGCCCCGACAGCGTGCCGCTGGCGCCGCCGCCCATGCAGCGCGAGCACCGGCTGTACCAGGCCGACTTCCTCATGCGCGGTTACGGCTTCAACGCGGCCGAACTGCTGCCGGCGGCCGGCAACCTGGCGCTCGACATCGATCCCAAGCTGGCCTGGGCACTGGCGCACCGCGAGCATTTCCCGATGGACTTGAACATGGCCGAGGAATCGATGATCGCGCGCGTGCCCGGCATCGGCCTGCGCAACGCCAGGCGCCTGGTGGAGCTGCGCCGCCTGCGCCGCATCCGCTACGCCGACCTGACCCGGCTGCGCTGCAGCATGAAAAAAATCGCGCCCTTCATCGTCACGGCCGACTACCGCCCGGCCTCGGACACCACCGCGTCGGAGGTACTGCGCCGCTCGATGGCCGAACATTCACCACGGCAGCTGGACTTATGGGCGCAATTGCAGGCGGCGTAAGCGCGGCCGCGTCGGCCGCGGCCGGGCGCCCGGTACTGGTCCATTCCTTCGACCAGTGGCGCCACGCCGCGCGCGACCTGCTGGCGCACAAAGTGCCGCCCCACGCGGTGCAGTGGATTTCGCACAAGGATGATGGCGATCTGTTTTCGCAGGCCGCGGAACCGCAGGCGTCGGAGGCTGTCCAAACTGACAGCAAGTCCACCATGCGCATACCGCGCCAGCTGATGGACATGCTGCAAAGCGCGGCCTGCTGCCGCGTGCCGAACCGCTGGGCGTTTTTATACCTGGTCCTGTGGCGCTGGCAGCAGGGCGAAAAGGACGTGCTCTCGGCCGCCGACGAAGATGGTGCCCGCCTGCACGCCATGGTCAAGGCGGTGCACCGCGAGGAGCACGACATGCACGCATACATCCGTTTCCGCGAGCGCCGCGAAGATGCCGGTCCGCCCCGTTTCGTCGCCTGGTTCGAACCGGCCCACGACGTGCTGCCGCAGGTGGCGCGCCACTTTGCCAGCCGCATGGGCAAGGTGACGTGGATGATCGCCACGCCCGAAGCCAGCGTGCTGTGGGATGGCGCCACCCTGCACAGCACCGGCCCGCTGATGCGCGGCCCGGAAGACATCGACGACGCCGGCGAAGCCTTGTGGTTGACGTATTACCGCAGCATTTTCAACCCGGCCCGCCTCAATGCCGACCTGATGCATGGACACATTCCCACCCGCTTCTGGAAGAACCTGCCCGAAGGCGCGGTCGTGCCCGAAATGGTGTCGCAGGCGGCGGCCGGGGCGCGCAAGGTGGGCCAGACGCACAGCGTGGGGCAGCGCGGCGGCACCGTCATTCCCATTTCGGCCGACAAGGCGCAGCCGCAGCGCGACGCGCCCAGCACGCTCGACCAGTGCCGCCGCTGCGAACTGTGGCAGAACGCAACCCAGGCGGTCGGCGGCGTCGGCCCGGTCGACGCGCGCATCATGCTGGTGGGCGAGCAGCCGGGCGACCAGGAAGACCTGGCCGGCCTGCCGTTCGTCGGCCCGGCCGGGCAACTGCTCGACCGCGCCATGGCCAAGGCCGAGCTGGACCGGCGCACGATCTACCTCACCAATGCCGTTAAGCACTTCAAATGGGAGCCGCGCGGCAAGCGGCGCATGCACAAGACGCCGGCCCAGCGCGAGGTCGACGCCTGCAGCTACTGGCTCGGCAGCGAGCTGGAGCAGGTCCAGCCGGAGGTCATCGTTGCCCTCGGCAGTACCGCGCTCAAGGCGGTGACGGGCAATCCGCACGCCACGCTCAAGGACGTGCTGGGCAAACCGTTCATGCACGAGGGGCGCTGGGTGGTGGTGGTGTATCACCCGTCCTACATCTTGCGCGTGCCGGGCGAGGACATGAAGGCGCAAGCGTTCGGCGTGATGGTCGATGGCTTGCGCCAGGCGCGCGAACTGGCGGCACCAGCGGCGGCGCCTTGATGACGCGCTGGTGCCAGGTGCGGACCGTTATGCCGCCGGCCGCACGCCACCCACATGCGCGCCAACGCAGCGCATCAGCGCATGGCTGCCTGCATAGCATGCGGTGACGACGCATCCCACGAGGGCATAACAAAGCATCCCCGGCTGCTGCATCAGGCGGTGGCCGAACAGGTCGGCAGCGATGGCGGTGACCAGCATCATCAAGGGAAAATGAAACAGAAAGGCCACGCTGGCGCTGTCGGCCAGATGGCGATTCAGCCTGGCAAAGAAGGATGGCGCCGCCGCATCCACCCTGGAGGGCTGCGGGCTGCGGTAGAGCACGGCAGCGACCGCGGCGAAGCCCACGCCGACGAGCACGTACTTCCAGAACATCAGCATCGGTCCCCATGGCACCGGCAGCAGATCGGTGCGAGCCCCAGCCAGGCGCGAAAACAGGAGGGCCGCGGCCAGCAAGGCCCAGGCCACCAGCGGATGGAGGAGAGGCCGCTGCCACGGTCCGTGCAGGCCGATGCCTACGCCCAGCAGCCAGATCGTCAGCCAGGGCCAGAATGTCGGCGGCATCCACACCGCCAGGCCCAGCAGCAGCGCGGCGCTCATCGCCACGCTCCACGGTTTGCCGCTGCGCCACGCGTGCCGCAGCAAAACCAGCAGGCAGCATGACCACCACAAGAAAGCGTACAGGTACAGCATGCCGTTGCTGCCGAAGGTCGGCACCAGCACAGGTTGCAGCATGAACAGGTTGCCGAAAAAGGCACTCCAGCTCAGCGTTACCGTACTAAAGGCGGGAAAGTCCGAGTACACGCCCGACGCATTGAGGAAATGCGCGCCGGTCAGGTCGAGCAGGCCGCCCAGGACCAGCACGGGCAACAGCGCCAGATGCGAGCGCCACCAGCGGCCCAGCAGGGCAAGTTCACCCTGCGCCGACGGCTTGTCTCGCAGAACCAGGCCGGCGAAAATGCCGTTGACGACGAAGAACACCGCAAAGGATTCGTGCCCCAGTCCGGTGAGGAAATAAAACACCTGATCGACACGGGACTTGTCGGTCAGGGCATTGTAGTCGACCAACATGAGGAAGCGGACGTGGTACAGGAGCGCCATCAAGGCGCTGATCCACAGCGACATGTCGAGGAATGATGTAAAGCGTCTATTCATTTTGCGCTCCTTCATGGGGCCCGGACGTCAGCCCAGCGGCCTATTGTCTATGCATGTGATCGGCTGTAGTTTGTGGTCCGACAAAGAGGCGGGCCTCTGCCGCATCAGCGTAGTGGCAGTCTTCAATCCGGAACACCGATTGGCGCCGGGCGCGGCGGTGTGGTGAACCGTGGATGAGGGGGCAAGATGGCGAAGGAATCGAAAACCCTTGGGTACGGGGCGGCCGGGCGCTATAATGCGTGCGACCGTTCAGGTCGTCCAAGCGTCCGAATCGGACCAGAAATGCGGCTGTAGCTCAATGGATAGAGTATTGGCCTCCGAAGCCAAGGGTTGTGGGTTCGATCCCCGCCAGCCGCACCAACAAGTCAATCAGCGTTACTCGCTTTCATTTTGCAGTCCCGCGGCCCTTGCATCTCCCGGCCGGCTACCTGCTCCGCCTTGCCGTAATCACCGCCAATGCCCAGCTTGGCATGGTGTGGGCACGTCAACGATTCCACGTCAATGTAAGGCAATCGCTGGAATCGTTGAGAAATATCACGACAGGCTAGTCCAACTTGGTATCTATATTCTGAATTTTTTGCTTATTAAATACAATGCTCGGATTTGCACAACTATTAAAAATAATACCAATAGAAAACCTCGTTGCATATAAAAAGCAGTGTGTTGATTCGGACAGAGACAGTCTGGACGATCAAGGCTTGTATTGGAGGGACAACCTTCCACGCCTTCTGCTGACAGCAGCAAATGTCACGCCTTCACAGAGCAGTTCCATTCCCTTGACCAGCCAGTTTCGCTCTGCCGACGTCAACATGTGCACAGCACTGTCGTAAGCCATTTCCTCGATTGCTAAGCCGATCAGGGCCACCATCGGGCCTTCCCAGGATCAGCGGCCAGCACTGTTGTCATCACATCCGCTGTGGCTGAAATTTGTCAAAAACACCAAAACCCGCGTAGAATACGGCTGCACGCGGGTGTAGCTCAATGGTAGAGCAGAAGCTTCCCAAGCTTACGACGAGGGTTCGATTCCCTTCACCCGCTCCAGTAACACCCCTGTCCTGCGCACCCTCCCGATACTCAGTTTCCCCGGCAACCCCGCTTCTTACCTCTTGCATCAAAGCTGAGCATGGAAGTCGTGAGCGCTTGCATTTCGCTGCGCAACCTTCAGGGTTTCAATGAACAGAAGCTCCGCTTTTTGCGAGTCCATCATCGCGCTTGCGCCGGAAGGCCGGGCATATGATGGCTTACCCGGTCGGCCATCGCGTGGAGCAAATCCCGACCACCTTACGCAGCATCGAAGCGCAATCCCCGTCAGGCAAGATGGAAGCCGGAGCGCAATACGGTACGGCAGTGCGAATGCCGGTTCGCAAGTCCGCCTGCCAGGAGCAATTCCGGGCGCCGGACGGGTGCCCGGTATGCGGGCGCTATCTCAATCGCCAAAGCGATCCATATCCTGTGGCAGACGGATTGACAATCATCCATCTGTGCATAAACCTTGTCCTTGCGGATAGTTTGTCAACCATCGTTCAGATGCACCAGCAGCAGGCTAGAACGGGAGCGCTTCGGTATCCGCGGGCACGGCATTGACATCGACATCGACAAAGGTCACATGTTCGAGCTGCACGAGCGCGAGCAGCTCACTGGTCTGGAATGTGGCAAATGCGCGAAAGCCATTGTTTTCGATAGACACCAACATGATGGGCAAGGCTGGAAAATACGGCTGCAGGCGCACCAGCAGTGCCGCTCCGCGCTCCGGCAGCGTATCGGCCGAATCGACCAGCACGATTGCCAGCTCGAAGCCGCCCACGGCGATGCAGGCAGATTTCATTGCTCGCCCGGGTCGCGATGGACCTGAGAACCTTCGGGGGCAGCATTCAGGTCGAGGATTCTTTGCACGGGTTTGAGCTGCACTTCGTGTGGGCGGAAACAGGGGATCCTCAGGATTTGTGCATCCGCGATCATGTCGTCGTTGTTCGTATAGATCGCGCTGACGCGATATTGACGCGCGATCGCCAATATCTGCCGATCGATTTTGACTTGTTGCCATGCAAGCGAGGATCGGCCCTTCTTCGTGCCTGTGGCGCCAACGATTTCCTGGTGTAGCAGTGCCGCTTCATAGGCGCTGATATCATCGAAGGGAAGAATCTGGACATAGGCCCGCGAACGAAACGCGGTGGAAAAAACACTGGCGGAGGCGTCGCTGCCGCACAAATATTCCGCCCACGCCGGGGCCGGGATGCCAATCACTGTTTTGCTAACGCTTAGTTCAGAAACGAGACCCTGAATCCGCTCCTTCGTTTCCGAAGTTTCCAGCCGGGATAGTTCAACAAGGACGTTGGCATCGAACAGTATCAATCGAGTCCTCGCAGTTTCCGCCATTCGGCTTGGGGATTACTCATTTGAGCCCAGCCGTTGTCCGGAGACGCAAGGACAGATAGCAGGTCTTCAGGGGAGCTCTGATCCAATATTTCCCAGCTATCGATGTCAAGGATGTCCAGGATCCACTTCCCATCTTGTCCACGCGACCATCGACCACTGCCATGCACCCGGATGGGTGCTTCCAGATAATGGCGCGACAGTTTTTTCGCGTTGGCGCCGCCGCGGATCTGGCAACGCACGACCTGTCCTTCCAGATCTTTCAGTGTCACAGGAATCGACGAGTCGCGGCCACCAATTTTAATCACCGTGCCATCGATTGTGGTAGGTTTGGTAATCGAAACTGTTTCAACAATTTTTCGATTTCTTCCAGGAAAAGCAAGGACAACACCGCCGTGCACGTGAACCGCGCCAACCGCATTGTCTCCGCGCAGCAAACAGTCGAGCTGGTTATATGCCTTATGAATAGGGGCGGCTGCCGTGCCCGCACCGACGGATGCCAGTTGCGTCATCACCGTCGTCATCACCGGCTCATCGACCCACACTTGCAGTAGGGCGCTACCCTTTTCGACCACGTCGAAATGAACGTATTCGTCACTCCCATACAGCGTTGACAGCGCTGACAAATACTCGGCCAGCCGGCTCATCGGAAGCGTTTCCGGAGTGCGGCTGTCGATGCTGAACGTAATCTTTTCTTTGGATTCCATGGGATTCCTCGCCTTCTCCGAGTATAGCGGCACTCGTCTCGACACGCTTGCGATAATCGGATGCGTCAGATGCGTCAGATCCGGTCGCTCTCCTTGCGCACCACGCGCCCGACGATGATGCAGTCGCTGCCCCGGCACACCTTGCGGTGGTACTTGCGCTTGTCGGAATTGTCGGACTCCAGCCACCATTCGCCCGCATCGCGCGAGAGCCGCTTGACCACCGCCTCACCCTCATAATTAACGGCGAACACCGCACCATCGACGGGCCGGTTGTCAGCCGTATTGATCACGATGATATCGCCCTCGTACAAGGTCGGCTCCATGCTCTGGCCCTTGACGCGCGTGGCCACCAGACGTTCCGGAATATAGTTGTTGCGACCCACCCAGCCGGCGTCGAGCGGCAAGGTAGCGCCGGTATCGTGCCCGGGATCGGACTGAAAACCGCTGATGCCCGCCGACAGGCGCAACGTCACCATCTTGATCTGCACGAAGCGCGGATCGCCATCCTCGGCCACGATGACCGGCTGCATCTCCCCGGGCAGGCTATCGTCCCCGGCGCCGCGGCGCGCCATCGGCCCCGTGCCTTCGTGCAGCCATTCGAACGCCACCTTGCAGGCCGACGCCAGCGCCGCCAGGGTAGCCGCTTCCGGCCCGCGCGTGCCGCTGCGGTTGAGGATGCGGTTGATGGTCGGCTGCGGCACCCCGGAGGCGCGCGACAGGGCGCTCTGCGACTGGAAACCGGCTTCTTCCATCGCGTGTGTCAGGCGGTCTGAAATAGTCATGAACCAATTATACGCGCATGAATAGATTTTTTCAAAACCGTAGCGTGCTCTTGTTGAAAATCTATCCGAGCGCGTATAGACTGTGCTCATGGAAAAAGACATCTCCACCCTGTTACGGGAAATCAAGGACGCAACCGGGTGGACGGAGATGCGCATGGCGACGGCGCTGGGGACCACCCAGCCAACCGTCAGCCGCATCCTGAACGGCCAGGCGGACTGCAAAATCGCCACCTTTCACGCCATCTGCGCCCTGCACGCGCTGAAATGCCCTCTCGCCCGCGCAAGCGGACCGTTGACCTGACCTGAGGCACACATGAGCAAGACCAATACTGCCAGCGGCCTGTCCGCCGCACCGGGACAGTCACGTCCGCACCCTGTCCAGCGCGCCGTTCCGGCACCGACATGCGCCAGCCGCGCCGCGCCGGCGCGCACCGCTCTGCGTGGCGTGTTGTCGGGCCGCGCCGATGTCCGCGCCCGCGTCAGGCTGCGCGCCGCGCGCCGCCTGATCAACGATTTTTTGGAACGCCGGAGCCCTGGTGGCGCTGACGCTCTTCGATGCCCACCAACGCTTCAAGGAGGTTCTATGCGCACCTTTCTACACCTGAAACCCCGGCTTTGCTGGACCTGGCTGCTCTCCTCATGGGATACCAGTGCAACAGCCGCCACCAACTTCGCCAGCGACCTGTCGAGCATCCCGCTCGATGGCGTGGCCGTCGCCGTCACGCTGTCGCTGGTCGGCGGCGCCGCCGGCACGTTGCAAAAGATCGCCAGTCCCGATGTGGTGATCAAGTCGCTGCCGCTGGAAATCGCCAAGGATATCCTGATCTCCCTGGTGGCCGGCCTGGTGACGTACTCGCTATGCGCGTGGCAGGAGATTCCGCTCCTGCTGCAGCCGGGCTGCATCACCATCGCCGCCTATGGTGGCTCGCGCGTGCTGGAACGCTACCTGTCGGCCGGCATCTCGCGCATGGAGCGCCTCGACGGCAAGCAGGACTAGCCGTCCCGGCGCCTTCTGCACTCCCCCGCTGCCGGCGCCCGCCGCCGGCAGCTGCACTGGCGGCGGCGTACGATATAATGTCGTCCTGCCTTTTTTTCCTCATCCATCCCCATGTCCGCAGATACCCCGAACCGCCCGATGTTGTACGACCCGACCGAACACCGGATTCGCAGTTTCGTCACGCGCGCCGGCCGCCTGTCGATCGCCCAGGCGCGTGCGCTGGAAGAGCTGGGACCGAAGTTCCTGGTCGAATACGCCAAGGCGCCGCTCGACTTTGAACAAGCCTTCGGCCGCCGTGCGCCGGTGATCCTCGAAATCGGCTTCGGCATGGGCGACACCACCTCGCACATCGCCAAGGGCATGCCGGAAAAGGACTTCATCGGCGTCGAAGTGCACACACCCGGCGTGGGCAGCCTGCTCAAGCAGATCGGCGAACAGGATCTGACCAACCTGCGCCTGATCCAGCACGATGCGGTCGAAGTGCTCAACCAGATGATTCCTCCCGCCTCGCTGGCCGGTGTGCACGTGTTCTTTCCCGACCCCTGGCACAAGGCGCGCCACAACAAGCGCCGCCTGCTGCAGCCGCCGTTCGTCAAGCTGCTGGCCGAGCGCCTCGCGCCCGGCGGCTACCTGCACTGCGCCACCGACTGGGAAGACTACGCAGTCCAGATGCTCGAAGTGCTGGGCGCCGAGCCGCTGCTGCAAAACACGGCCGAGGGCTATGCGCCGCAGCCGGCCTACCGTCCCCTGACCAAGTTCGAAAACCGCGGCATCAAGCTCGGTCACGGCGTCTGGGACCTGGTGTTTACCAAAAAATAAGCCGACCTTGGGCTGACCTTGGGCGACGCGGCCATGCAGGCTGCATCGCCACGTATTTTTTCCAAAGTGGTAGCGTTTCCAATTAGAATACGATTTCTTGGTACGCTTCTTCACGAGGAGTTAATACGATGGGTTCAACGGCACCCCGCCTGGACGTGGTCGACGCATTGCGTGGCTTTGCCATCGTCTCGATCATGCTGCTCCATAACATCGAGCACTTCGACCTGTACTACGTCGTGCCCGATCTTCCGGCCTGGCTCGCCGCCCTCGACAAGATCATCTGGAACTGCGCCTTCTTCCTTTTCGGCGGCAAATCGTACGCCATCTTCGCACTGCTGTTCGGCCTGACCTTCCATTTGCAGTCGCAGCGCCGCGCCGGGCGTGGCGAGGATTTCCGCGTTCGTTATGGCTGGCGCCTCCTGATCCTGTTCGGCTTCGGCTTGCTCAACTCGATGTTCTACCACGGCGACATCCTGACCATCTATGCCGTCATCGGCCTGTGCCTGCTGCCGGTGGCGCGCATGCGCGACGGCGTGGTGCTGGCGCTGGCCGCCGCCCTGATGCTGCAGCCGTCCGCCTGGCTGGTTCTGGCCGACGCCATGCGCCATCCGGACGCGAAGATCGGCGACCCGGTCTCGTGGCAGTATTTCGCTCGCATGAATGCGTACCTGACGGGCGACTCGCTCCTGCGCGTCTGGGCCGGCAACCTCACCAACGGCAAGCTGGCGGTGATTCACTGGAGCTGGGAAAACGGGCGCATATTCCAGATCATGTCGCTGTTCATGCTCGGCATGCTGGCCGGGCGCCGCGGGCTGTTCGAGGCAGTGCCCGCAAGCCTGCGCTTCTGGCGCCGCACCCTCGCCGGCGCCGCGCTGCTGTTCATTCCCCTGTTCGCGATCAAGACCATGCTGCCCGACCTGGTCGCCAGCGCCGCCGTGCGCCGCCCGCTGGGCACCATCATCGCTTCATGGTCGAACGTGGCGTTCATGCTGGTGCTGGTGGCGTGCTTCGTGCTGCTGTACCAGGGCGGCGCCTTCACGCGCGCACTGCGGACACTGGCGCCCTTGGGACGAATGAGCCTGACCAGCTACTTCACCCAGTCGATCATCGGCTCCTTCATCTACTACGGTTTCGGCCTTGGCCTGTACAAGGTCACCGGCGCCACCGTGTGCCTGCTGATCGGCGTGGTGCTGGCGGCGCTGCAGTGCGCCTTTTGCGCGTGGTGGCTCAGGCGCCACGCCCAGGGGCCGCTGGAGCAGTTGTGGCACCGGGCGACCTGGATAAGCGCGCGCCAGCCGGCATGAACGCCAGCACGTTCCCGCCCAGGACCAGCAGCAGGCCGCCAACAGCGAGGGCGCTCCACTGGTAACCCTCGAGCACCGTCGACACGCTCAGCGCCACCACCGGGAACAGCACCGTCGAATAAGCCGCGCGGTCAGGGCCGATGCGCCCGACCAGCAGCAGGTAGGCGGTAAACCCGACCACCGAGCCGGGAATGGCCAGGTACAGCAGCGAGGCGGCGTAGCGCATGGTCGGTTCGAGCGCGAAGGGCATGTTCAGCAGCCAGGCGCCGCAACCGAGAATGGTGGCGCCGATCAGCATGGCCCAGGTATTGGTCAGCCACGGCGTCAGGCCGAGTGCCTGCATGCGCGAGGACAGCAGGTTCCCGGTCGAGAAGCACACGGTGCCCAGCAGCGCCAGGCCGAGACCGAGCAGCATGCCGCTGTCGTTCCAGTGTCCGCGCATCTGCGGCAGGAACAGCAGGGCGATGCCGCACAGACCGAGCAGCGCCCCGCCCACCACCTGGCGCCGGATCGGGCGTCCCATGAACAGGCGGCCATTGATCGCATTCCAGATCGGCGCGGTCGAAAACACCACCGCCACCAGCCCGCTCGGCACCCATTGGCTGGCGTAATAGAAGCACAGGAAATTACAGCAGAACAGGGCCAGTCCCTGGGCCAGCAGATAGCGCCAGGCGCTGCGCGGCGGCCAGACCGGTTTGCGCGTGGCGATCAAGAACAGCATCAGTACCGCGCTGGCTATCCAGAAGCGGTAGGCGATCGATACCGGCGCCGGCACCACGCCGAGTTGAAAGGTAATGGCGATCCAGGTGGTACCCCAGATCGCGACGGTGAGAAAGTAGAGGAAGATATTCATGCCCCCATCTTGAACCGGCATGCCTGGTGCGACTTGTCTGATCTTGCGCACTTTGGGCCGGCCGCCGGCAGCGGCGGGCATGCCATGCTAGACTTTTCAGCATGCACTCACGCCCACCGCTCATTTCGCACGCCGTCTTCAACACCATGAGCGGCACCAATGCCACGCTCGAACGCTTCGCGTGGCTGGGCGACGGCTTGGCCGCGGCGATCTGGAAGCGCGAAACCGTGGAGGAATTCACCAGCTATGTGCAGCCGGGCCACCACACCCTGTCGTGCTACCTGGGCGGCGGATACCGTACCGAGCGCGCCGGCGTGCCGGGGCGTTACGGGGCGCCGCAGCAGCTCTGCTCCATGCCCGACTGGCACGAGTCGCAATGGGTCGTGCGCGGCCATGTGCACATGCTGCATGTCTACTTCATGCCCGAGCACTTCACGCGGCGCGCCGTGGCGGAACTGGACCGGGAACCGCGCGAACTGACCCTGGCCGACCGCACCTACTTTGAAAATCCCCGCCTCGTGCAGTTGTGCGAGGCGCTGGTGGGGCAGTCCTGGGAAGAGCCCGACACGCTCCTGCGCGCCAACGAGATCACGCACGAGGCGCTGAGCGAACTGCTTCGTTCGCAGGCCATCGTGCGGCGCGACCTGCGCCTGCGAGGGGGCCTGGCGCCCCTGGTCAGGCGCCGCCTGGCCGACTATATCGAACAGCACCTGGCGCAGCCGATCACCCTGGGCGAACTGGCGCAGCTGGCGTGCATGTCGGAGTTTCATCTGGCGCGCATGTTCCGCGTCTCGTTCGGGATGCCGCCTTCAAGCTGGGTGGCGCAGCGCCGCATCGAACGCGCGCGCGCCCTGCTCAAGGCCGGCAAGCTGCCTTTGCAGCAGATTGCCGCAGCCTGCGGCTACGCGGACCTGAGCCACTTCAGCCATCGTTTCAGCAAAGCGGTGGGGGCGCCGCCCGGGCGTTACCGCCAGGCGCTGGCGGGATGAGCTCTAGCTCATCTCCATGATGATGGCGACGATCTCGTCGCCGTAAGAGACCAGCTTTTTCTCGCCCACGCCGGTCACGCCGCGCAGTTCCTGCAGCGAGGTGGGTTTGGCCTTGGCGATTTCACGCAGGGTGGCGTCGACAAAAATCACGTAGGCCGGCACGTTGTGCGCGCGCGCGGTTTCGACCCGCCACCAGCGCAGCTTCTCGAAAATCGCCTGTTCCGATTTGGACAGATCCATCTCCACGTGCCCCTTGGACGAGGCGGACGGCGCGCGCTTCTGCTTGACCGGCTTCTGGTACTGGCGCAGCTGCACCTTCTGGCCGCCCTTGAGCACCGGGCGCGCGGCGTCGGTCAGCTTGAGCGAGCTGTAAACTTCATGGTCGACCGTGATCAGGCCGAGCGCGATGGCCTGGCGCAGGATGGCGCGCCACTCCGCTTCGGTGCGTTCGCTGCCGATGCCGTACACCGACAGCGAATCGTGGTGCCACTGCTTGATGCGGTCGGTCTCGACCCCGCGCAGCACGTCGATCACGTGGCCGGCCGCGAAGCGCTGGTCGACCCGGTAAATCGCCGACAGCAGCTTTTGCACCGGCACCGTGCCGTCGAACGACACCGGCGGAATCAGGCAGGTATCGCAATTGCCGCACGGGGTGGACTGCTCGCCGAAGTATTCGAGCAGGCGCACGCGCCGGCAGCTGAGCGTCTCGCACAGACCCAGCATGGCGTCGAGTTTCATCGACAGCACGCGCTTGAAGGTTTCGTCGGCTTCCGACTCGTCGATCATGCGCCGCTGCAGCACCACGTCCTGAAGGCCGTACGCCATCCAGGCGCTGGCGGGCATGCCGTCGCGGCCCGCGCGTCCGGTCTCCTGGTAGTAGCCCTCGATACTTTTCGGCAGATCCAGGTGGCACACGAAACGCACGTCCGGCTTGTCGATACCCATGCCGAAGGCGATGGTCGCGACCATGACAATGCTTTCCTCGCGCAGAAAGCGCGCCTGGTTGGCGCTGCGCTTGGGGTAGTCCATGCCGGCGTGGTAGGGCAGGGCGCGGATGCCGTTCTCGTTCAGGAAGTCGGCGGTTTCCTCGACTTTTTTACGCGACAGGCAGTACACGATGCCGGCGTCGCTGCCATGCTCGGTGGTGATGAAGTCGAGCAGCTGCTTGCGCCCGTTGCCCTTCTCGACGATCTGGTAACGGATGTTCGGGCGGTCGAACGAGGACACGAACTGGCGCGCACCGCCCAGTTGCAGGCGCAGCGCGATTTCGGCACGGGTCTGCTGATCGGCGGTGGCGGTGAGCGCAATGCGCGGCACGTCCGGAAACTGCTCGTGCAGGATCGACAGCTTGATGTATTCGGGGCGGAAGTCATGCCCCCACTGCGATACGCAATGTGCCTCGTCGATGGCGAACAGCGCGATTTTCGAGGCCTGGAACAGGTCCAGGCAGCGCTGCGTCATCAGGCGCTCGGGCGCCACGTACACCAGGTCGATCTCGCCAGTGCGCACCAGGCGCTCGATGCGCATCGATTCTTCGTACGTCTGGGTCGAATTCAAGAATGCGGCGCGCACGCCCACTTCGGCCAGTGCGTCGACCTGGTCCTGCATCAGCGCGATCAGGGGCGAGACCACCACGCCGACGCCGTCGCGCAGCAGCGCGGGAATCTGGTAGCACAGCGACTTGCCGCCGCCGGTCGGCATGAGCACCAGCGCGTCGCCGCCGCTGGCGACGTGTTCGACGATCTCCTTCTGCTGCCCGCGAAACGCCGGGTAGCCGAAGACCGTTTGCAGCTGGTCGAGCGCGCGTGCTGAGAGACCGGGGTCCATACTGGGGTCCATTATTCCGCCCAAACGACCCATCCGTAGTGCGAGCTGGCCAGCACCACGATGCCGAACACGATGCGGTACCAGGCGAACACGGTGAAGTCATGGGTGCTGATGTAGCGCAGCAGCCAGCGCACGCACAGGAAGGCCGAGATAAATGCCGCGATCGAGCCGATACCGAACATCGGCAGGTCGGCCATCGACAGCACATCGCGTTCTTTGATCAGCGAATACACGGTGGCCAGCAGCAGGGTCGGGATCGCGAGGAAGAACGAGAATTCGGTGGCGGCCTTGCGCGGCAGGCCGAACATCATCGCGCCGATGATGGTCGCACCCGAGCGGCTGGTGCCGGGAATGAGCGCCACGGCCTGGGCGCAGCCGACCTTGAAGGCGTCGAGCAGCGTCATGTCGTCCACCGTTTCAACGCGCACCACCGGTGGATTGAGCTTGTTGCGGCGCTCCACCCACAAGATGATGAAGCCGCCGATGATGAAGGCCAGCGCCACCGGCACAGGCTTGAACAGGGCCGACTTGATCATCTTCCCGAGCAAAAGGCCGAGCAGCGCGAGCGGCAGGAAGGCGACGATCAGGTTGAGCATGAACTTCTGCGCCTTCGGATCGGACGTCAGCCCGCTCGTCACCGACGCAATGCGCGCGCGGTATTCCCAGCACACCGCCATGATGGCGCCGGCCTGGATGACGATCTCGAACACTTTCGCTTTCTCGTCGGTGAAGTCGAGCAGGCTGCCCGCGAGGATCAGGTGGCCGGTTGAAGAAATCGGGAGAAATTCGGTGAACCCTTCCACCAGACCCATGATGATGGCTTTTAGTGCGAGAGCGAGAGTTATGTCCATGAAGCAGTTTGTATTGTTATCGAGGAAGTCGGACCGGATGACGGCACGGTGCGGGGTCGAAGCTTACCACGAGCACGCCTCCGGCTTCTGATCGACCCGCATGCGCGCCGCGCTATTTCGCGATTTGTTGAGCTGGCGCGGGTAGGGTGTTGCCTTGATGAAATAGCAACAATGCCGCCGCGTCGGCGCCGGCCGCAATCCGCATCGGCGCTGCGGGGTCGGTCACCGCCCGCCATGGCGGCGGGCGGGCAGCGCCTAAGCGCGTTCCATCAGCGCCGTGATGGCGTCGAGCGACGGCGGCACGGCGC
This sequence comes from Massilia pseudoviolaceinigra, assembly GCF_030846505.1. Classification (NCBI taxonomy): domain Bacteria; kingdom Pseudomonadati; phylum Pseudomonadota; class Betaproteobacteria; order Burkholderiales; family Oxalobacteraceae; genus Massilia; species Massilia pseudoviolaceinigra. Next base: position 55,669 of record NZ_JAVCWL010000034.1, read on the forward strand.
CGGCCGCCTGGCAAGCTGCCGCGCCGGCGGCCACCGCGAAGCGCAGATGGTCGGCAGGCGCGCGCCGCGGTTCGTGCAGGAAGCTCCAGGCCAGCGCCGCGATGCTGGCGTCGCCCGCGCCGACGCTGTCGACCACGGTGATGCGCGGCGAGGCGGCGTGCCATGTTTCAGCGCCGATGTGCAGCGAGGCACCCTGCGCACCGCGCGTGTACAGGTAGGTGGCGCCCGGGTTCCAGCCGCGCAGGGTGGCAAACGCCTTCTCGGGATCATCGGTGCGAAACAGCCCGGCCAGGTCCTCGTCCGACACCTTGATGACATCGGCCAGCGCCGTCATGCGCTGCAAGGTGGCGTCGTAGCGCTGGTCCATCAGTGCCCGAAAATTCGGGTCGTAGCTGATCTTCACGCCGTCGGCCTTGAGCGACGCCGCCAATGCCAGCAGCTTGCCAGCGAGCGGCTCGCGCGCCAGGCTGATGCCGCCGAAGTGCACCCATTTGCAGTGCGTGCGCCAACCGTGCGGCAGGCGCGCCGCGTCGAAGTGCAGGTCGGCGCTGTCGTCCCCCACGAAAAAGTAGCTGGGCGGGTCGGTCCGGTAGACGATCGCCAGCAGCGGCGAGCGTGCCTCGCGCTGCACGAAGCGCAAATCCAGGCCGGCCGCCGCGCTGGCGTCCCACAGCTGGTCGCCGAAGACGTCGCAACTGACAGCGCCGGCGAAGGCGCTCGGCACGCCCAGGCGCGCCATGACGCGCGCCACGTTCCAGGTCGAGCCGCCCACCTGGCTGCGCCAGTGTTGCTGGCCCGGTTCGGCGATCATGTCGGTCAGCGCCTCGCCGGCGGCCACAAACATCGGGAATATCGGTGCGTTCATCTCAGTCCTTGAGCACATTGAGCACTTCGTAGCAGGCGCCCATGGTGTGGTAGTCGACCTTGCCGGCCGGGCTTTTCTCGTCGGTCAGCTTGGCGTTCGATGGGCTGAGGATACGGTACCAGGCGCCGTGCTGGTGGTCGACGAAGTGAGTCCAGCTGTATTCCCAGATGCGCTGGTACCAGTCCCAGTAAACCGCCTCGCCCGTGCGCGCGCCCAGCAGCGCGGCCGCGGCCAGGCTCTCGGCCTGCACCCAGAAGTATTTGTGGCCGTCGCAGATGCTGCCGTCGGGCGCGAAGCCGTAGAAGATGCCGCCGTGCTGCGCATCCCAGGCCTTGTCCATCGCCTGCAAGAACAGCGCGCAGGCGCGCGGCAGCAGCCAGTCCGCTTCGCCCAGCAGGTGGGCCTGGTGGCGTTCCAGGATCAGCAGCAGCTTGCTCCATTCGGTCAGGTGGCCCGGCTGGAAACCCCAGGGCCGGAAGATGTTGCTGCTGTCGTGGCGGTTGTAGTCGTGATCGACCGACCAGTCGGCGCGATAGTGCTCCCACACGGTGTTGTCGCACAGCGCGGCCTGGCGCACGGTGATGTTGTAGGCCAGCGTTTCGGCGCGGCGCAGATAGGCATTCTCGCCGGTCGCTTCAAAAGCGCTGAGCAAGGCTTCACAGGCGTGCATATTGGCGTTCTGGCCGCGGTAGGGCGCCAGCTGCGACCAGTCGGCGTTTGCTTCGTCGGCGTACAGGCCGTACTGCGGCTCCCAGAAGCGGCGCTCCATCAGGGCGAAGGTTTCTTCGATATGCAGGCGCGCCTCTTCCACTCCGGCCATCAGCGCATGCGAATAGGCCAGCAGCACGAAGGCCAGGCCGTAGCAGTGGTTGGTACCGTCCGTGACCTCGCCCTTGCCGTCGGCCCAGTGCAGCTGCCAGCAATAGCCGCCGGTGGCCGGATTGCGGTGCGCACCGCGCAGGAAGTCCAGACCGTGCAGAAGACGCATTTCGTCGGCCGGGTCGCCGAACTCGCGGTACGCGATCGCATAATTGAAGATCAAGCGCGTGCTGCTCACCAGGTGGCGCGTGTGCGCGTCGTAGACCGTGCCGTCGTCCTTGTAGAAGTGATAGAAGCCGCCGCTGGGGTCGACGCAGCGCGGATCGTAAAAGCGTTTGGTGTGGCGAATGTGGTCAAGCAGGGTATCGCGCGAATGAAAATCGGGGGCCATCGTCAAGTCTCGTTGTCAAAAAATAGGGTGTTGAATAAGGTATGGATAAGCGCGCGGACGCAGTTGTCCCTGGCGCCGGTCAACTGTGGCGCGCGCTGTGCTGCGTTTGCATGGGGGTGGTCAGTCGGTGGTGTTCGCTCGCTTCATTTGTGCGGACCCCAGTCGTCGCACACGGTGCTGGCGCGGACGATCAGTTCCACCGGCGCGACCTGCTCCACCGGTGCGTCCTGCTGGTCGCGCAGCAGAAGCTCGACGCCCATCGCGCCGAGCCCCTTTTTGTCGATGCGCAGGGTCGTCAGGGGCCGGTGGCCGAGCACCGCGCTGGAGATGTCGTCGAAGCCGACGATCGATACGTCGTGCGGCACCGTCAGGCCGGCCGCCAGGCAGCAGCGCATCGCCACCAGGGCGGCGCTGTCGTTGTAGCAGAACACCGCGTCCGGCGGATTGGGCAGGGCCAGCAGCGACTGCATCGCTTCGCAGGCCCCGGTTTCGAGATCGACGCCGTCCGGGAGGCTCGCTTCCAGGCGCGGGTCGGCCAGCATGCCCGACTCGAACAGGGCCTGGCGGTAGCCCTTGTTGCGTTCGCGCACGCTGTAGTGGCCGAGGGAACCCGAGATCATGCCGATGCGCGTGCGCCCCAGGCCGATCAGGTGTCTGGTAGCCAGGCAGCCGCCCATGAAATTGTCCGGGTTGACCGAGCTGTAACCGCGCAGCTTCATGTCGATCAGGACCAGCGGCTTGCCGCTCGCGCGCAGGGCGCCCAGCAATTCGGGTTCGAAAAAGCCGGCGCACACAATCGCGTCCGGCGCATGCATGCGCAGCTGCTCGGTCACGCCATCGGCAGGACCGACCGCCATGAACGAGAGCACAATGCCCTGCTTGCGGCACGCTTCCTCGGCCCCGTGCAGCACCGGCGAATAGAACGGACTGCTGGCGGCCGTGTTGTGCTGGCGGTGCAGCAGGAAGGTAAGGCGCCGCATGCGCTTGCGCCGCAGGTTGGTAAAATCGTAGCCCAGTTCATGGGCGGCCGACAGCACCATCTGGCGCGTGGTTTCGGTCAGACCCGGCTCGTTCTTGAGCGCGCGCGAAATGGTCCCCGCCGAGACGCCGGCAAACTTGGCGATGTCGCGGATGGTGACGTTCGATGGGCTGGCGGCGCTCATCAGAACGGGGCCGGCGGGGTGCTCGCGGTGCTCAGATGCGGGGTCGGGTCGATCACAAGCTTCTCCAGTGGCAGATGCCTTCTTATGCTGAGAGTCTTGCATATCGATTAGCCCATGGTCAAACGATTGGTCCGGTTTGCAAACAGTTTAGCCGGGTTTTACTAAACAGGGTCGCGCCGCCTGTTGCGCAGCCGCTCAAATGCGGCTCCCCGGGCGTAGCAGCCTGCGCGAGGCGGTCCGCGTGTTTAGCGATCATGGCTAAACATGATCGAAAGCGCCACCTTTTGTTTGACCGGTCGACAGTCCGCATGCACACTCCCCTCATCCATATAAACCGGCCGGCGACCCTTTCCAGGCGCCGAGCAGGTAAATACAAAGAGGAGACACGCACGATGAGCACCGGCACGACCACCCTGATTAAACACGCCCTGGCCGTTGCCATCGCGGCCGCCCTGCCGCTGATTGCCGGCGCGGCCGAGGCGCCCATGCCGTGGATGAACCGCGCCCTCTCCGCCGACCTGCGCGCCACGCTGGTGCTCAAGGAAATGACGCAGGAAGAAAAGCTGCAATGGGTGTACGGCTACTTCGGCTCGGACTTCGCACCCAAGAAAACCACCAAGATCGCGGCGGCCCTGCCATCGTCGGCCGGCTACATTCCCGGCGTGCCGCGCCTCGGCCTGCCGGCGCTGTTCGAGACCGACGCCGGCCTTGGCGTGGCCTCGCAGGCCAGCGCCAATCCACGCGAGCGCACCTCGCTGCCGTCGGGCCTCGCCACGGCGGCCACCTGGAACCCGAAGCTGGCTTACCAGGGCGGCGCGATGATCGGTGCCGAGGCGCGCGCCTCGGGCTTTAATGTGATGCTGGCCGGCGGCGTGAACCTGATGCGCGATCCGCGCAACGGCCGCAATTTCGAGTACGCCGGCGAAGACCCGCTCCTATCCGGGATCATGGTCGGGCAGGCGGTCAAGGGCATCCAGTCCAACCACCTCATTTCGACCGTCAAGCACTATGCGCTGAACAACCAGGAGACCGGCCGCACCGAACTCGATGCGCGCATCGGCAACGTGGCCGCCCGCACCAGCGACCTGCTGGCCATGCAGCTGGTGATCGAACAGGGCAACCCCGGTTCGGTGATGTGCGCCTACAACCGCGTCAACGGTCCCTACGCATGCGAGAACGCCTGGCTGCTCAACGAAGTGCTCAAGCAGGACTGGGGCTTCAAGGGCTATGTGATGTCGGACTGGGGCGCGGTGCACAGCACCGTGGCGTCGGCCAACAATGGACTGGACCAGCAGTCCGGCTCCGAATTCGACAAGTCGCCTTACTTCGCGGGTGCGCTGGAAGAAGCGGTCAAGACCGGCGCTGTTTCGCAGTCGCGCTTCGACAATATGGTCTACCGTATTTTGTACGCGATGTTCGACAAGGGCGTGGTCGACCATCCGGTCAAGCCGGATGGCGCCATCGACTTCGCCGCCCATGGCCTGATCAGCCGCCTCGATGCCGAAGAGAGCATGGTCCTGCTCAAGAACGACGCCCAGGTGCTCCCTTTGCGCAAGGACGTGAAAACGATTGCAGTGATCGGCGGCTATGCCGACAAGGGGGTGCTGTCCGGTGGCGGTTCGTCGCAGGTGTATCCGGTCGGCGGCAGCGCCGTCAAGGGTTTGCTGCCGGCCATCTGGCCCGGTCCAGTGGTGTATCACCCGTCCGCGCCGGTGAAGGAAATCGCCGCGCTGGCGCCCGGCGCCAACGTGGTCTTCGACAGCGGTGCCGATCCTGCAAAGGCGGCGCAGCTGGTCGCGGGCGCCGACGTGGCGATCGTCTTCGGCACCCAGTGGATCGGCGAAGCCAACGACGCGGTCGACCTGTCGCTGCCCGACAAGCAGGACGACCTGATCGCGGCCGTTGCCGCGGCCAATCCGCGCACGGTGGTCGTCCTGGAGACTAGCGGCCCGGTACTCATGCCGTGGCTGGGCAAGACGGCGGCCGTGCTGCAAGCCTGGTACCCGGGCACGCGCGGCGGCGAAGCGATCGCGCGCGTGCTGTTCGGCGATGTGAATCCATCGGGGCACTTGCCGGCCACCTTTCCGGCGTCCCTCAGCCAGTTGCCGCGCCCCGTGCTCGATGGCGACCCTGCCAAGCCGCAGATGCAGTTCCGGGTCGACTATCACGAAGGTGCGGCGGTCGGCTACAAGTGGTTCGATCTCAAAAAACATACACCGCTGTTCCCGTTCGGGCATGGCTTGTCGTACACGCAGTTTGCCTACACCGGTCTGGCGGGCGAGTACAAGGACGGGCAGCTGCAAGTGCGCTTCAAGGTGATCAATACCGGCAAGGTAGCGGGCAAGGATGTGGCGCAGCTGTACGTGGCGGCGTCACCGGGTGCGCGCTGGGAAGCGCCCAAGCGCCTGGCCGGCTGGGACAAGGTCGATCTGCAGCCGGGCGAAAGCCGCGAGGTGACGCTCACGGTGGAGCCGCGCATGCTGGCCGTGCTCGATGGTCCGTCCAAGACCTGGCGCATCGCCAAGGGGAAGTACAGATTGTTGCTGGCGCAGGACGCCGGCGGCACCGGTGAAAGCAGCATCACGGTCGACCTGCCCGCGCGCAAGCTCGACCTGCATGGTAAAGCCGTCCCTTCAACCGAGAAAAGGTAAAACGCGATGATCAAGATGAACCAGTTGGGTGCGGCACTGGCAATGGCCGGTTTGGTGAGTGGCGCGGCATCGGCGGCGCCAGTGAGCGCGGTGGGCAAGAGCGAATTCGTGACGGTCAAAAAGACGCACTTCGCGCGCAAGGGTAAATCGTATTACATCGCCGGCGCCAATTTCTGGTACGGCGGCTATCTGGGCTCGCCGTCCGGCGTGGGCGAGCGCGCGCGCCTGCGCAACGAACTCGATACCATGAAGGCGCTCGGGATCAACAATGTGCGCGTGCTGGCCGTATCCGAAAAAACCGCGATGACCAGCGCCGTGCGGCCCGCCACCACCAACGGTCCGGGCAAGTACGACGAGGACCTGCTGGCGGGCCTCGACTTCCTGGTCGATGAACTGGGCAAGCGCGACATGACGGTCGTGCTTTACCTGAACAACTTCTGGCAGTGGTCGGGCGGGATGACGCAGTACCTGAACTGGTTCGAAGGTACGCCGGCGCTCGACCCGAACGTGACCAAGGACTATGACGACTACATGGCCAAGACGGCGCGCTTTTACGCCAACAAGGACGCGCAGAAGGAATTTCGCGGCACCATCAGGAAAATCGTCGGCCGGGTCAACACGATCAACGGCAAGGCGTACCGCGACGACCCGGTGATCATGTCGTGGCAACTGGCGAACGAACCGCGCCCGGGTAACGGCAAGGCGAGCGACAAGGAGAAGGCGGTCTACACCAAATGGATCGCCGAGACCGCGCAGTACATCCATGAATTGGACAAGAACCACCTGGTGAGCAGCGGCAGCGAAGGCTTGGCCGGGTCGGCGCAGGATGCCAGACTGTTCATGGCATCGCATTCGTCGAAGCACATCGATTACCTCACCTACCACCTGTGGCCCAAAAACTGGGGCTGGTTCGACTCTAAAAAGCCGGTCGAGAGCTGGGACGGGGCAATTGCCAAGAGCCGCGATTATCTCAATACGCACATCGACATGGCCAGAACGCTGGGCAAACCGATCGTGCTGGAAGAGTTTGGGCTGGACCGCGACGGCGCCTCCTTCGACATCAAGTCGGGCACCAAGATCCGCGACCGCTTCTATGGCGAGATCTTTGAACTGATACAACGCCGCGCCGCAAACGGCGACCCGATCGCGGGCTGGAATTTCTGGGCCTGGGGCGGCGCCGGGCGTGCCGCCAACGCCGATTACTGGTGGAAGCAGGGTAATGATTTCATGGGCGATCCGCCGCAGGAAGAGCAGGGCCTGTATTCGGTGTTCGATTCCGATGCCACTTCGCTGGCGCTGATCAAGGACCATGCCGCCAAACTGCGCCTACTCCAGAAGTAAACTCTTCGACAGGACGATCCATGAAAACCGTACCTACGCTGTTGATCTCGGCGGGACTCCTGCTGGGCGCGAATGCACCCGCACAGAAGTTCGATAATCTCGCGGCGACGCCGCAAATGGGCTGGAACAGCTGGAACAAGTTCGCCTGCGATATCGATGAAAAACTGATCCGCGAAACGGCCGACGCCATGGTCAGGATCGGCATGAAGGACGCCGGCTACGAGTACGTCAACATCGACGACTGCTGGCACGGCAAGCGTGACAAGAACGGGAACATCCAGCCCGATCCCGAGCGCTTCCCGTCCGGGATGAAGGCGCTGGCCGACTACGTGCATTCGAAAGGCCTCAAGCTGGGCATCTATTCGGACGCCGGCGCCACTACCTGCGGCGGCCGTCCGGGAAGCCGCGGACACGAATACCAGGATGCGATCACTTACGCCGCCTGGGGCATCGACTACGTCAAGTACGACTGGTGCGATACCAAGGGCCTGAACGCGGCGGCCGCCTACACCACCATGCGCGATGCCATCCGCAGCGCCGGGCGGCCCATGTTGTTCAGCATGTGCGAGTGGGGCGACAACAAGCCGTGGGAGTGGGGCGCCGACATCGGCCATTCGTGGCGCACCACCGGCGATATCTATCCATGCTGGGATTGCGAGATCAATCACGGTTCGTGGTCCGCCTTCGGCGTGCTGCGCATCCTCGACAAGCAGGCCGGCTTGCGCAAGCACGCCGGTCCCGGACACTGGAACGACATGGACATGATGGAAGTCGGCATGGGCATGACCGAGGACGAAGACCGCGCCCACTTCTCGATCTGGGCCATGATGGCGTCGCCCCTCATCTCCGGCAACGACCTGCGCTCGATGCCGGAGTCCACGCGCAAGATCCTGACCAACAAGGATGTCATCGCGATCAACCAGGATAAGCTGGGCGTGCAGGCGTGGAAGTTCCTATCCGAAGGGACGCTGGAATTGTGGGCCAAGCCGCTGGCCAATAACGAGTGGGCGCTGATGATCCTGAACCGCGGGCCTGGGGCCATCAGCTACAAGGTCGACTGGAAGAAGCACAAGATCAGCGATGACCTGAGCAAGCGTGAACTCGATATCAACAAGACCGCCTACCGCTGGACCGACGCCTGGACCGGCAAGACAGGCGACACCGGCAAGGCTCTCGACCTCACCATTGCCTCGCACAGCGTGGCCATGCTGCACCTGAAAGCGAAGTGACCGATCATGAACATGCGTATTCTTTCACTCCTCCTGGCCGGTGCGCTGGCCAGCCATGTCGCGCACGCCGAGACCGCGGACCCGAACGCGGGGACCGGCGCAAATACCTGCGCCGTCAACATCAAGCCGCGTACCCAGGAGTACCCGTGGATGTCGATCGGGCGCTGGAAGCGCATGCACGAAGACCAGCTGGCCCTGGCCGACAAGGGGGATGTGGACCTGATGTTCATCGGCGATTCAATCACCGAAGGCTGGCCGCGCGCGATCTGGAATGCGAATTTCGGCGCCTACAAGGCGGGCAACTTCGGCATCGGCGGTGACAATACCGGCAACGTGCTGTGGCGCCTGCAGGACAAGCGCATGGCCAGGCTCGCGCCCAAGGCGATCGTGCTGCTCATCGGCGTGAATAACCTGGGATTGTGCGACGAGACGCCGGAACAGGCTTTCCCCGGTATCAAGGCGGTGGTGACGGCCTTGCGCAAGCAGTACCCGGCCGCGCGCATCCTGCTCAATGCCGTGCTGCCGACCGGCGAGTCCGCGACCAGCGAACGGCGCCAGAATGTCGTCACGCTCAACAAGATGGTTGCAACCCTGGACGACGGCCGCCATGTGGTTTTCCGCGACTATGGCGCGTCCTTCGTGCGCCCTGACGGCGCCATCGGCACCGACATCATGGGCGACTATCTTCACCTCACCCCAAAGGGCTACACCATCTGGGCCGACGCCATGCTGCCCGACGTGCACGCACTGATGAAGTAGGGCGCCATGAACCGTAACACGCTGGCACTGGCGCTGCTGCTGGCCCATGGCGGCGCCTGGGCCGAAGCGGTGGTGCGCGCGGACGACCCGCGCATCGCGCGCATGGGCAGGACCGTGGCCCGGGCGGACGGCAGCTTGCGCTTCGCCTATCCCGGCGTGCAGCTGTCGCTGGCGTTCGAGGGCAAGGCGCTGTCGGTGGACGCCGCAGCCAGTGGTGAGCGCAGCATTCTCGAAGTCGTCGTCGATGGCGGCCTGGCACGCATCATCAAGCTGTCGGCGAAATCGCGGAGCATCAAGCTGGTGGACGAGCGCCAGGCCGGCATCCACCGCGTCGACATCATGCACCGCACCGAGAGCTGGCACGGCGTCGTCACGCTGGCCCGGTTTGTCGCCAACGGCACACTGCACACCGCGCCGGTCCTCCCGCAGCGCAAAATGCTCGTTCTTGGCGACTCGGTCACCTGCGGCGAAGCCATCGACCGGGTTGACGGCGGGGCGAAGAAGCCGTCATGGTGGAACCCGCGCGCGTCGTACGGCATGCTGGCCGCGCAGACGCTCGGTGCGCAGGTTCACCTGGTCTGCCATGGCGGACGCGGACTGCTGCGCAGCTGGAGCGGCCGCACCGATGACGACAATCTTCCCGAATTCTACGAGCTTGCCATCGCCAATGAAGAGCAACGGGTGCGCTGGGACCACGCCGGCTACTGGCCTGACGTGATTGTCAGCGCGATCGGCACCAACGATTTCAGTACCGGCATTCCGGAGCGCGACGCCTATGTCAACGCCTACGAGCGCCTGGTGCGCACGCTGCTGCGCAATCATCCGCACGCGCTGATCGTACTGACCGAAGGCGCTATTCTCAATGGCGAGCGCAAGGCCGTCCTGACGAGCTATATCGCCGAGACCATCAGGCGTGTCGGCAGCGCGCGGGTGCATGCCGCAACAACCATGCACCATCCGGGCAACGCGACCGATGCGCATCCCACCAAGGCGCAGCATGCCGCGATGGCGCGCGAGCTGGTTCCCCAGCTACGGGATTTGACCGGCTGGTAATCACACGTCGTCCGGTATCCGCCGTCGACGAAAAAAGGGGCGGTGCAGCGCGGGATTGTCCGCGCTGCACCGGCCCGGGCCACCCAGGTAAACCGGATCAGTAATTCACGCCCACGCGCACGCCGAACATGCGCGGCTCGACGAAGTTGGCCTGCATGAAGCCACCCATCACCGAGTCGCCGCTGGTCTTGGCGTGGCTGTCGGCGATGTTGCGCACGAACGCTTCCGCGTGCCAATTGTCGTTCGGCGAGTCGAGCCGCACCGACGCGTCGCCCATCGCATAGGCCTTCTGATAGCGCCCGATATGCGCGAACTCCGAGTTGCGCAGATCGAAATAAGCCTTGTCGCGCCAGTTCACTTTCACATACGGCGTCACGCGGTAGCCACTGGCCAGTTCGAACTCCTGCGAGAAGCTCAGGTTCAACTGGTACTTGGGCGTATTGGGCAGGTGGTTGCCATTGATGTTGTACAGGCGGCGGCCCAGCAGCGCCTTGTCCGGACCGTTGTAGATGGCCGGGCAGGGTTCGATGCCCAGTTCCGCGCGCACTTCACCGCACTGGTACTCGTCGCTGAACTCCTTGAAGTCGTGCACCTCGGTGTTGATGTAGGCGAAGCCGCCGCCGATGCGCGCGCCGCTCCACGGCCGCCAGTCCGCTTCGATCTCCAGGCCGGGGATATCCACCTTGCCGACGTTGATGGTGCGCCAGGCGTCGTACACATCGCACTTGGGCTGGTCGGCCGGGCAGGGCAGGCCGTTGTCGGGGATGATCTGGTTGATGAAGTAGTTACCGGTCAGCTGCATGCCCTTGTACTTCATGAAGAAGGCGGTGGCCGACAGGTTCAGGCGGTTGTCGAGGAACTTGCCCTTGTAGCCCACTTCATAGTTGGTGACGGTTTCGGGCTCGTACGGCAGGAAGGTTGCCACGCCCGGTTTGCCGTCGGCGCACAGGTGGTAGTTGCAGGAGTCGGTTTTGTCGGCGAAGCCGCCCGCCTTGTAGCCGGTCGACACCGAGCCGTAGGCCATCTGGTTGGCGTTGATCTGCTTTTGCAGGCCGACGCGCCAGGTGGTTTTCTTCCAGGTTTCCTTATGGTCGTTCGAGGTCGGCGCCGCGTAGCCCGCATACGCGCCAAGGCCACCGCCGGCGCCCATGTCGGTCGACAGATCGTTGCCGTTGTGGACCCGGAAGCCCGGCGTGCCGGGGATGCCGCGGTTGTACCAGCCGCGGTAATACGCGGTGTCGCCGATCCAGTTGCGGCCATACACTTCACCACCCTTGTCTTCCTTGCTGTCGGACGACAGACGCGCGCCCAGGGTGCCTGTCCAGGTGGGCATGAACTTCCAGTCGGCCTGCGCGAAGGCGGCCTTGGCGTCGACCTGGCGGTTCGGCTGGTGATACAGCACGCTGCCCGGATCGCCGTACGGCTTCTGGATCACGTTGGTCATTTCGTAGTCGATGCGGTTGCGTTCGTGCATCCAGAACAGGCCCGCCACGTACTGCACCGGGCCGACCGTTTGCTTGAGCTGCGCTTCGTGCACGCTCGACAGGTAGCGCGAATCCATGGTGCGGTGGAAGACATCGTTGAGCGGCCAGGTGCCCCAGTCGCCGCCGGCGATGTTGGGGTAGTTGCCGTTGATCTGGAATGGGGCGGCGTGCTGCAAGCCCTTGTCGTCGTCGGTGGTCTCCTTGCGTCGCTGGTCGGCGATCTGGAAGCTGTAGTCGAAGCTGGCGGTGTCAGTCAGATTCCAGTTCACGCCGGCGCGCACGGTGCGGATGTTCAGGTCCGTCATGCCCGGCACATTGACGTTGATGTCCCATTTGCCGCCGGTGCAGGCGTAGCGCGTGCCGGCGCCGGACTCGCAGTCGCGAAAGTGCGACCAGCCGGCGCCGGAATCCTGGAACTCTTCATACACCAGGCGCGCTGTGACGTTCCTGTTGATCTTGAGCGCGGCGGCCACGCGCGCTGCCCACTGGTCCTGGTTGGTGTAGTAGTCCTTTTCGCCCACCTTGTGGTTGAAGCGCTGGTCGACATCGGGGATGCCATCCGGGATCCAGCCGTAGGCGGGCGCGTTCGCTTCGCTCAGGTCGCGCATCTGGTTGGCGTAGCCGTCGCGCCGCACTTTCATGTAGGTCGCGCGCAGGGCCAGCATGTCGTTGACGGCGACGTTCTGGACGATGTTGGCCTGCTTCTTGTTGTAGTTGCCAAGTTCGATGTTGGCCTTGCCGTAGTTGCCTGTGAAGTCAGGCTTGGCCGAAATGACGTTCACGCTGCCGCCGGTCGAATTGCGGCCGAACAGCGTGCCTTGCGGGCCGCGCAGCACTTCAAGCTGGTCGATGTCGAACATCAGCGCCTGCGCGCCTTGCGGGCGCGGCGAGTACAGGCCGTCGACGTGAAAGCCGACGGCCGGGTCCCCCGTTTCGGTGAAGTTGGTCGAGGTGATGCCGCGGATGGTGATCTGCACGGCCGAATCGAGGCCGGTGTTTTCGATGACGACGTTGGGGATTTCGCCAGCCAGGTCCCTGAGGCTGGTGGCGCCCTTGCGCGTGAGCTGGTCCTGGCTGAGGGCCGTGACGGCCAGCGGGGTGCGCAGCAGCGAGGTGGAGTGGCGGGTGGCGGTGACTTTGACTTCCTGGATTTGATTCGGGTCGTTATTGGCGGGTACGGTGTTGTCGGCGGCGCTGCCGGCAGTTTGCGCATGGCCGGGCAGGACCGTACAGCCGAACGCGCTGGCGAGCGCCAGACTGGTCAAGGTCCGTGTCGTTGGGAATAGCATCGTGTCTCCTGTTTTCCATTTGGATTATGTGCGCGCGGCTTGGCGAGCCCGCTTTGCGCTTATATGCAACACAGCGGTGACCCGCCAGCTGTGGCAAGCGATGCAGCCTTGCAGGGATGGACGAATCGACTGAATTGAGTATTGCATTCGGAAATTTGAAGGGTCAAACGAATCCCTGAAACAGCGAGTAGTTTCATGGGATTTACTAAACAGGTGGTAGTCAGCGCGCCAACGATGAGTAGGGCGGGATTGGCGATAGCGCGTGCGCTTCGCCATCGCCACGGGCGGGTATGACGGCGTTCAGCTGTGCTGCGCCGGCTCTTATCGTCCAGTTAGTTTCAGACAGGGCGCGGCACTTTTTTCCGTTGTGACGGAATCGATTTGCGCGCGCGCTCGTCGAGTGCGGACAGGTCGGCACTGGCGTTTTCGCGCGTGAGGACGCCGTGCCGCGCAATAAGGAACGACTCAGTTTCTTGCCTCGATTTAGGTTTCGTATGCTTTTTCAATATAGCAAGTGACTTGGCGCTCATGCTGAGATTCCCTTGTAAAACATGTAGCGTGCCAGTTGCAGCCAGCTCGTCGAGTTGGCACGCAGGTTGAACGATAACTCGACGCTCTGTCCATGCATGCGCCACTGTTCGCGCCCGTGCTCTGTCATGACCAGTTCGCTGATGTTCTTGCAGTGTCGGTATCGCGGCGCCAACCTTGCCAGTGTGCCAGCAGGGATGCGTGCGTCGAATCCCATCGTCGCCCACACATAGTATCCCCGCAGCGGATTTTTCTCCAGCGAGAACGATGCGTGATCGCCGATGGCTGACACGTCGATGTGGGTAATCGGAATCTGTTGCTTCGCCCAGTTCGCCGCCTCCATGATCTCGCGAATGACACAGCGCGGACCAATGCCGCCATTGGTAAATGGTTCCTTCAGAACGAACACGGCGTTTTTCAAGTAAAAGGTACACGTGGAATTGACGTTTTGAAACAGATAGAGGTACATGGGTTCGTCGAAGATGTCGTTTCCGACTTTGAAGGCGATAGCGTGCTCATCGCTATAAACATGAATGGTGCTTGCCCGAGGGGCGCCGGTAATGCGGACAATGCCGGCATCGCTCATGAAATCCGTCAACTCAGGCGCGCGAGTAACGGTAACGCTTTTATCGTCGAACCACTTCGCGGTTACGGGATCCACGGTGTCGCCTGCGTCTGTCTGGAGTGTATGCTTGTTGTGCCGGGCGGATCAGGGGGCATAGAGGCGCCGCATCTCTCCGCGCGCCATGAGGGAGCTCTTGTAAGTCTCGGTCGATCATTGTACCGGCGTGACAACTGCGGGCACTTGAGGTGAATCAGGCCCTCGCTTGACGGTAGTGAGCGCCGCCATCGAACTTCATCGAAATCGACAGCGGGTGGAGATGCAAGTCTGTGAATAAGATCGAATGGATCGCCAGTCAGGTCAAGCGCGGTGCGCCTTTCGAGGGCATGTTCTGCCCGCAGCCGGTGTGAGCTTGCGAGCGCGTCGCCTGTGCGGCATCGGCTGATGAAAAAGCGATTCGACGTGAGACGATCAAGCCGGCGCCGTGGCGCGCTCCAGATCGCCCAGCCACTGGATCGCATGTTCGCGGCTGGTTCCGCACATCTCTTCGGACGGCTGCAGCCCGCCGCAAAACGCGGGCCGTTCCGGCTTGCCGAAAATGCGGCACAGGTTGTCGTCGGCCAGCTGCACGCATCGCACACCCGCGGGTTTCCCGTCCGGCATGCCGGGAATCGGACTGGTGATCGACGGGGCGGTGCAGCACGCGCCGCAATTGTCACGGCAATTCATGCCATCTCATTTCTGTGGGTAAGTCATACGTGGCCAAAGTATACACCGCATCGAATCATAAGATGTCGTACAACTATTCGGGTTGTATAATACGGCCATGACATCCACCTTCACTGCCCAAACGCTCCCGCCACCCCGCAAGAAACATCGCACCCTCGCCCAGGGCGTGGTCGAGCACATCACGGGCAGCATCCAGCAGGGCGTGCTCAAGCCCGGCGACAAGCTGCCGACCGAATCGGCCATCATGGAGCAGCATGGCGTGAGCCGCACCGTGGTGCGCGAGGCGATTTCGCATCTGCAGGCGGCTGGCTGGGCCCAGACCCGGCACGGCATCGGCACCTTCGTCATCGAGCGCAGCAACGCCGGCCTGGCGATCAATGCCGAGAGCATCGTCACCGTCATGGATGTGCTGGCGATGCTGGAACTGCGCATCAGCATGGAGGCCGAAGCGGCCTGGCTGGCAGCGGCGCGCCGCAGCGAGGCGCAGGTGGCCGAACTGGCCAAGGTGCTCGGCGCCATGCAGCGCAGCGTGGCGCGCGGCAGCCCCGCCGTTGACGCCGATGTTCAATTTCACCTGCTCATCGCCCAGTCCACCGGCAACCGCTATTTCGTCGACATCCTGAGCCAGCTGGGCACCGCCATCATCCCGCGTGCGCGCGTCAACATGCCGCAGCTGGGGCATGACGAGCCGGCCGTCTACCTGGAGCGCGTCAATCGCGAGCACGAAGACATCTTCAACGCGATCCTGCGCAAGGACCCGGAAGCGGCGCGTGCCGCCATGCGTACCCACCTGAGCAACAGCCGCGAGCGCCTGCGCCAGGCGCAGCAGCAACTGGAGTCGAACGGGGCCTGACGTCCCGGCCCACCGACCCGCCTCGCATACCGAAGCGCTGCCTCGCGCAGCGCTCCCGCTGGTCCTGTCTTCCTCCCGCCTCGCCTTTGTTCTTTCGCACGTTCTCCAACTCATCCCGTGGCGCCGCAATCCGGCCGCCAGCCGTCCCAACGTTGTGCTTGCTTATGTCAAAGACTAGTTGTACGATGACGTATCACTAGCGCCAAACAACCCGCCTATCTCTGGAGATCGCATGAATCCGCAAAAACTCAAACAAATCCTGTCGTCCGGCCTGCTGTCGTTTCCACTGACCGACTTCGACGACCAGGGCAATTTCAACGCGCGCACCTACGCCGAGCGCCTCGAATGGCTCGCTCCGTACGGCGCCAGCGCCCTGTTCGCGGCCGGCGGTACCGGTGAGTTCTTCTCCCTGACGCCAACCGAATACTCGGATGTGATCCGGACCGCGGTCGATACCTGCCGCGGCAAGGTGCCGATCCTGGCCGGCGCCGGCGGCCCGACCCGCACCGCGATCGCCCTGGCCCAGGAAGCCGAGCGCCTGGGCGCCCACGGCATCCTGCTGCTGCCGCACTACCTGACCGAAGCAAGCCAGGACGGCCTGATCGCCCACGTCGAAGCGGTGTGTGCATCCGTCAAATTCGGCGTCGTCGTCTACAACCGCGGCCAGTGCCGCCTGACCGCCGACTCGCTCGAAAAGCTGGCCGCACGCTGCCCGAACCTGATCGGCTTCAAGGATGGCATCGGCGACATCGAACTGATGGTGCAAATCTGGCGCCGCATGGGCGACCGCTTCAGCTACCTGGGCGGCCTGCCGACCGCGGAAGTCTACGCCGCTGCATATAAAGCGCTGGGCACCCCGGTGTACTCGTCGGCCGTATTCAACTTCATGCCGAAAATGGCGATGGACTTCTACCACGCGATTGCCGCCGAAGACCATGCAACCACCAACCGCCTGCTGGACCAGTTCTTCCTGCCTTACCTCGAAATCCGCAACCGCAAGGCCGGCTACGCGGTGAGCATCGTCAAGGCTGGCGCGCGCCTGGTCGGCCATTCGGCCGGGCCCGTACGCGCTCCGCTGACCGACATGACGGCCGAGGAAGACGCCATGCTGGAGAAGCTGATCACCGCCCAGGGCGCCCAATAATCCCGTTCGAGGAAGAGCATATGCAAATCAATGGAGAAATGGTCATCGGCCAACGCACCGTGCGCGGCACGGCCGGCGTGGTGCGCGCGGTCGACCCGTCCCGTAACGACACGATGGGACCGGACTTCGGCCTGGCCACCGACGCCGACGTCGACGCCGCCTGCGCCCTGGCGCAAAGCGCCTTCGATGCCTACCGCAACACCACGCCGGAACAGCGCGCAGTCTTTTTGGAGACCATCGCCGAAGGCATCCTCAAACTCGGCTCCGCGCTGATCGAACGCGCCGCGCTCGAAACCGGCCTGCCGACCGCACGCCTGGAAGGGGAACGCGGCCGCACCGTCAACCAACTGCGCCTGTTCGCCAAGGTCGCGCGCGACGGCTACTACATCGACGCCACCATCGATTCGGCCCTGCCGGACCGCGTGCCTCCGCGTCCCGATCTGCGCCTGCGCAAGATCCCACTCGGACCGGTCGCCGTTTTCGGCGCCAGTAACTTCCCGCTGGCGTTCTCGGTCGGCGGCGGCGATACCGCCTCGGCGCTGGCCGCCGGCTGCCCGGTCATCGTCAAGGCGCACGGCGCCCACCTCGGCACTTCGGAACTGGTTGGCAAGGTCATTGCCCAGGCGGTGGCCGACTGCAAGCTGCCCGAAGGCGTGTTCTCGATGCTGTTCGGCGAAGGCCGCCAGATTGGCCAGCGCCTGGTCGACCATCCGGCCATCAAGGCGGTTGGCTTCACCGGCTCGCGCCAGGGCGGCCTGGCGCTGATGCGCACCGCCGCCCTGCGTGCCGAACCGATTCCCGTGTACGCCGAAATGAGCAGCATCAATCCGGTGTTCCTGCTGCCGGCCGCCTTATCAAACGACCGCGCCGCCGTGGCGCAGGGCTTCGTCGATTCGCTGACCCTGGGCGTGGGCCAGTTCTGCACCAACCCTGGCCTGGTCATGGGTCTGCAGGGCGAGCACTTCGACCAGTTCGTCGACGCGGCTGCAAGCGCGCTGCAAGGCAAGGGCGCCGGCACCATGCTCACCCCGGGCATCCACAAGGCCTACCTGGGCGGCGTGGAACAGCTCTCCGGCATCGACGGCGTGACCCTGGTCGCCAAGGGCAAACCGGACGGCGCCGGCTGCGCCGCGCAAGCCTCGCTGTACGTGTGCGAAGCGGCCACCTATCTGTCCACGCCTGCGCTGGAGTCCGAAATCTTCGGACCGTGCGCCTTGCTGGTGCGCTGCCGCGATGCGGAGCAGATGCAGCAGGTCACGGAACACCTCGAAGGCCAGCTGACCGCCACCGTGCACGCCCTGGCCGCCGACCGTGCGCACGCCGCCGCGCTGCTGCCGGTGCTGGAACGCAAAGCGGGCCGCATCCTGTTCAACGGCTACCCGACCGGTGTCGAAGTGGCGCATGCAATGGTCCATGGCGGCCCGTTCCCGGCTACTTCCGACAGCCGCAGTACCTCGGTCGGCGCGTCCGCCATCGACCGCTTCCTGCGGCCCGTGTGCTACCAGAATGTGCCGGCGGACTTGCTTCCGGACGCACTTGCCGACAATAATCCCCTGGGCCTGACCCGCCTTGTCGACGGAGGCATGCAGCTCCCGCAGTAAAAGCTGGTTGCGCCGCCGGAGAACCGGGTGTGGAGACACCTTCCGGCGGCGCTGTTTCTAAAAACAACCATAAAGAAGCGACCGATGAACCAGCAAGTCATAGGCAAGTACCGGTGGACGATCTGCGCCCTCCTGTTTTTCGCCACAACCATCAATTATCTGGACCGCCAGGTCCTCAGTCTCCTTGCGACCGACCTGTCGAAGCAATTCGGCTGGTCCAATACCGATTACGCCAACATCACGGCGGCCTTCCAGTTCGTGTACGCGTTTTCGATGCTGTTCGCCGGCCGCGTGATCGACAAGCTCGGAACCAAGCGCGCCTTCGTCCTGGCCATTACCATCTGGTCGCTCGGCGCCATCATGCACGCCTTCGCGATCGGCATCGGCGAAGGCATCAACGGCATCCTGACCAGCCTTGGCATGACCGTGGTACCGGTGTCGATCGCCGGCTTCATGATGTCGCGCGCCGTGCTGGCGCTGGGCGAAGCGGGTAATTTCCCGGCGGCGATCAAGGCCACCGCCGAATACTTCCCCAAGAAGGAGCGCTCGTTTGCCACCGGTATCTTCAACTCCGGCGCCAACGTCGGCGCCATCCTGGCGCCGCTCACCGTACCGGTGATTGCCGCCGCGTGGGGCTGGCAGATGGCGTTCATCATCATCGGTGGGATCGGCTTCTTCTGGATGGCCGCGTGGATGGTGTTCTACGATACCCCGGCCAACCAGGCGCGCATGGGCAAGGCGGAACTGGACTACATCAACAGCGATTGCGCGGTGGTTCCGGAGCCCGCGGCCGGCATCGTCAAGCCGAAGACGTCGTGGTTCAAGCTGCTCGGCTACCGCCAGACCTGGGCCTTCGCGCTCGGTAAATTCATGACCGACGGCGTGTGGTGGTTCTTCCTTTTCTGGCTGCCCAAATACCTGGCCGCGACCTATGGCCTGAAAGGCACCGACATCATCGTGCCGCTGGCCGTCCTGTACAGCATGACCATGGTCGGCAGTATCGGCGGCGGCTGGTTCCCGACCTACTTCATCAACCGTGGCGACAATCCCTACGACGGGCGCATGAAGGCCATGCTGGCCATCGCGTTCATTCCGCTGGTGGTGCTGCTGGCGCAACCGTTCGGCTACATCAGCTTCTGGGTACCGGTGATCCTGATCGGCATCGGCGCGTCCGCCCACCAGGCCTGGTCGGCGAACATCTTCACCACCGTCTCCGACATGTTCCCGAAACATAGCGTCGGCTCGGTGGTGGGCATTGGCGGCATGGCCGGCGGCATGGGCGGCGTGCTGCTCACCAAGCTCGGTGGCTGGCTGTTCGATTATTATGGCGCCATGGGCCAGATCAGCACCGGCTACATGATCATGTTCTCGATCTGCGCACTGGCCTACCTGGCTGCATGGTCGATGATGAAAGCACTGGTGCCGCGCTACCGCGAAATCACCGATCTGTAAGGGAAATATGAGCAAGCAAGCCAGCATCGAAAAAGTACCGGGCGTGACCTGCAAGGTGGGCGAAAGCCCGCTGTGGAGCGCGCGCGAAGGCGCCTGGTATTGGGTCGACATTCTCGGCAGGCGCGTCTGGCGCCTCGATGCGGCAAGCGGCGAGCAGCGTATCTGGTTCACCGCCGAAATGCCGGCCTGTCTGGCGCTCACCGGCAGCGGCGCCCTGCTGGCGGGGATGGAGAGTGGCGTGTTCGAGCTCACGCTCGATTTCGAGGTGCATGCGCATGCGTCGCTGCTGGCCGCGCTGCCCGACCTGAAGAAGGGCATGCGCTTCAACGACGGCCGCTGCGACCGCCAGGGACGCTTCTGGAGCGGCACGCTGGACCTAGACCAGCCCGAACTGCGCGCCGCAGGTTCCCTGTACCGCTACACGCGGGAGCAGGGCTTCTCGGCGCCGGTGGTATCGAACCTGGTGGTGCAGAACGGCCTGGGTTTTTCGCCGGACGGGCGCACCATGTATTTGTCCGACTCGCACGTTTCGCGCCAGATGATTTGGGCATTCGACTACGACACCGACAGCGGCACGCCGCACAACCAGCGCGTGTTCGTCGACATGAACGCGCACCAGGGCCGTCCCGACGGCGCGGCGGTCGATGTCGACGGCTGCTACTGGATATGCGGGAACGACGGCGGCTGCCTGCTGCGCTTCACGCCCGAGGGCAAGCTCGATCGCACCATCGACCTGCCGCTGCTCAAGCCATCGATGTGCAGTTTCGGCGGCCCCGATATGGACACCTTGCTGGTCACCTCGATCGCGGCCGGCAGGAAGCCCGAGGACACCGAATCGGGCGCGTTGCTGCTGGTGCGCCCCGGTGTGCAGGGCATGCCCGAGACGCGTTTTTGCGACTGAGGCGGCTAAGGTGAACATCGTGCGACTCGATCCTGCGCACGCTGCGGCGTACCGGTCGATCACGCTCGAAGCGCTTGCGCTCCACCCCGACGCCTACACATCCGGCGAACCTGAGCGCGCCGCCTTGCCAGCATCATGGTGGGAAGTGCGCCTGAATCCGGACCCGGCATCGAACGAAGTGGTGCTCGGTGCGGTCGGCGCCGACGGTACGCTTGCCGGCACCGTCGGCTTGTCGTTCGAGGTGCGCGAAAAAGGGCGCCACAAGGTCACCTTGTTCGGCATGTACGTCACACCCCTGTACCGTCATGGCGGACTTGGCGAGCAATTGCTGAACGCCGCCCTGGACTACGCCCGTTCGCGTCCGCACGCAAAAATCGTCCAGCTCACGGTCACCGAAGAAAACGGCGCTGCCCGCGGCCTGTACGAACGGCTCGGTTTCACCGCCTTCGGCGTGGAGCCGTTCGCCATCGCGCTGGGCGAACGCTATCTCGCCAAGGTTCACATGTGGCGCGCGCTCGCTCCCCTGAAGGCCCAGGATTAAAAGCTTGGTGCGGTAGATAGGCGTGGCGGTTGATCTGGTGGCCGCCGGGATTACTTCGCCTTGCGCGACGACCAGTGAAAATGCAGCACCACCCAGCCGTCGCCCTTTTTCTCCAGCAGCGCCGTCTCGGTTCCCAACGCATTGATCTTCTTGCCCTTGAACGTTCCCTTGCTCTCGGTTTCGTCCAGGATGATGGCGATGTTGCCGTCGATCCGCTCCTTGTGCCGCAGCACCCGGCGCGTGGTGGCCCTGGCGAACGCAATGTCGTCCGCCAGGTGATGGTCCGCATATTCGCTGCGCGAACGTTCTATATGGCCGGCCTCGTAAATGACCGCATCGGGGCTCAGGAGCGCCATCGCGCGCGCCTGGTCGCCCGCGTGCAGCGCGGCGTGGAAGGCCGCCAGCGTCTCGCTGGGCGTGGCCGCCCGGGCATGTAGCGATGCCAGTCCGAGGACGGCAAGCAGAACGTATTTACGCATCGGCTTCTCTCAGTCGTTGAAAAAAGCGTCAGTGTGCATGATTTTTGCCCGGTTTGGTCACTTGCAGCACCTTCTCCCCAGGTTTTGCCGCCATCCGGTCGGCATCCGGCGCGCGCACCGGCTCCGGTTTGGCGATGCCGCCTTCCTTCCATTCGTAGGCCACGGTCCCGGGCGGATGCTTGTACCAGCCCGGGTCCTTGTAGTCGCCGCGCGCCAGTCCTTTGCGCACTTTCATCATGGTGAACATGCCGCCCATGCCGATGCCGCCGAACGGGCCGCTCCCGGTCATCATCGGCAGCGTATTGTCCGGCAGCGGCATCTCCATCTCGCCCATGTCGGCCATGCCCTTGTCGCCCATGACCATGTAGCCCGGCACCAGCTTGTTGATCTTGCCGAGCACCTCGCGCTGGTCGACGCCGATCAGGGTCGGTACGTCATGGCCCATGGCGTTCATGGTGTGGTGCGATTTGTGGCAGTGGAAGGCCCAGTCGCCCGGCTCGTTGGCGACGAACTCGATCGCGCGCATCTGGCCGACCGCGATATCGGTCGTCACTTCCGGCCAGCGCGACGCCGGCGCAGTCCAGCCGCCATCGGTGCCCGTCACCACGAACTCGTGGCCGTGCATGTGGATCGGGTGGTTGGTCATGGTCAGGTTGCCGACCCGGATGCGCACCTTGTCGTTCTGCGCGATCACCATCGGGTCGATGCCGGGAAAGGCGCGGCTGTTGAAGGTCCACAGGTTAAAGTCGAGCATCGTGTTGACCTTGGGCGTGTAGCTGCCCGGGTCGATGTCGTACGCGTTGAGCAAAAAGCAGAAGTCGCGGTCGACCCGCATGAAGTTGTGGTCCTTGGGATGGGTAATCCAGAAACCCATCATCCCCATCGCCATCTGCGTCATTTCGTCGGCGTGCGGGTGGTACATGAAGGTGCCGGGACGCCTGGCCACGAATTCATAGACGAAGGTCTTGCCCGGGTCGATGCCGGGCTGGGTCAGGCCGGTCACGCCATCCATGCCGTTGGGCAGGCGCTGGCCGTGCCAGTGCACGCTGGTGTGCTCGGGCAGCTTGTTGGTGACGAAAATGCGCACCCGGTCGCCTTCCACCACTTCGATGGTCGGTCCCGGCGACTGGCCGTTGTAACCCCACAGGTTGGCTTTCATGCCGGGTGCGATTTCGCGCACCACCGGCTCGGCCACCAGGTGGAACTCCTTGACGCCGTCCTTCATCCGCCACGGCAAAGTCCAGCCGTTGAGGGTGACCACCGGGTTGTACGGGCGCCCGTTAGGCGGCATGAGCGGCGGCTGGGTCGCTGCCTTGTCCATGATGACCGCTTCCGGCAGCGAAGCGGCGCCGACGCGCGAGACCAGCGCTGTGCTGACGGCAACCGCGCCCGCGCCAGTGAAGAAATTTCTACGTGAAACCATGTTGCATGTCCTTTCAGTGTTGGGCCGGCGCGGCGCTGCCGGCGCGTGGCGCCGAGGTTGCGGCTGCGGCTGCGGCGCTCTCGCCGCTGCCGGTCAGCGCCGCTTGCAGGGCGGCGTCGGCGATCCAGTAGTCGCGCTGCGCTTCGATGGCGGCGTTGACGCTGACGACCTGCTCGCGCGCGTCGGCCAGCAGTTCGAAGACGCTGATCAGCATTCCGTTGTAGCGCAGCAGCTGCTCGTCCGCGATGCGTTTTTTGAGCGGCACCACTTCGTCGCGGTAGTGGCGCGCCAGGTCGTAGGCGGTGCGGTAGGCGCCATAGCTTTCGCGCACCTGCGAGCGGGCGTCGACAGCCGCGCCGGCGGCACGTTGCACCGCCTGCATGTACATCGCTTCGGCCTTGGCCACCCTGGTGCCGCCCCAGTCGAACAGGGGAATCTGCAGTTCGATCTCGTAGCCGGTGGCGCGCTCGCCGGTTTCGCCGGTGTTGCGCAGGTAGCTCAGGTCCAGCAGGTTGACGAAGCGCGTGACGCGCGTCAGGCTAAGGGAGGAGGCCAGTCCGGCCAGTTCCTTTTGCGCCATCAGCATGTCGAGCCGGTTGTTCATGGCCTGCGCTTCGGCATCCATCACCTCGCGCGGGGCCGCCGGCAGGTCGGGCAGTCGTTGGGGCAGGGTCAAGGCAGTCGGGCTTGAAAGGCCCATCAGGCGCGTGAGTTTTTCGCGTTCGACAGTGCGCGTCTGGCGCGCGCGGGCCAGCTGGGCCACCGAATCGGCATAAAACGCCTGTTCGCGCGCGTGCTGCAGTTTGCTCCAGTTGCCGGCCACCGCCATGCGGCGCGCCAGTTCGGCGCTCGCTTCGGCGGCGTTTTTCACCTGCTCCATGTACTCGGCGCTTTGCTGGGCCGCGACTGCGCCGTACCAGGCGCGCCGGGTGGCGTCGGCGGTGCGCAGCACCTCGCCGGCGGCGCGCAATTGCGCCTGTTCGTAGCGGCGCCGTTCGAGGCGCGTGGTGACCGGCATCGTCAGCAGGCCGATCACCGGCAGCATCAGCTTGCGCTCGATCTCGATGCCCTCGTGGCTTTTCAGGCGGCCGAAACTGAACACCGGGTTGGCGATGCGCCCGGCCTGCACCAGGTCCGCTTCGGCGATGCCCAGTTCCGCGTAGCCGGCCTGCAGGCCGCGGTTATTGAGCAGGGCGACGGTCACCGCATCGTCGGCCGACAAAGGCTTGGCCAGCAGCGCGGCGACCTCGCGCTCGACGCTGCCGGCGCCCGGTGCGGTGGCGGGAATCGTATCGCCGGTGCGCTGCTGCGCGAGCTGGCGCACCTCGGCGTAGCCGCCATCGGGCGAGAACGATGCGCAGCCGGCGGCACCGGCGCAGATGGCCGCCAGAGCGATGCGGCGCAGCGGAGTCGATAGTCGTTGCATCGTCATTCCTTGTGGTGGTGGCCGTGGTGCGGGTCGGACTTGGCCTTGGCCGGCTCCGGGCTCTTTTTCATGCTGCTCATGTCGTGGCCGGCATGCGGATCGTCAACCTTTGCTGCATCCGGTTGTTTGGTCGCGCTCATGTCGTGACCGGCGTGGCCCATGTGGCCCATGTGGCCGGGCGCCTTGCGCAGCTGGTCGAGGGTAGCCTTCCAGGATGCCGTTTTTGGCTCCTGGTAGGTGCGGTACCCGGCAAACGCCGAGTCGTAGGCAGGTGGTGCGGCGCTCGTTTGCGCCAGCGCCGGCGACGCGGCGGCAAGCAGCAGCGGCCATATCAGGCGTAGGGAATTCATGACAACCTCAATCGTGTTGGTTAAAAGTCGCTGGTCCGCGGACGGACCAAGGGCATTCAGGCGATCGGGGAATGAGGGGGACGTTCCAGGCCGCCGGGAATATGCGCCGTCACGTGCACGGCGGCATAGGCAATCCGTTCGGATGCGAGCGCTCGCGCCTCGGCCAGCGCGGCAAAGGCCGGGGCAATGGCCATGCCCACGCAGCAGAATGCGCAGTTACTGCATTTGGCGGGGCTGGCGGGGCTGTCCGGCTGGTGGCAATGGCCTTCGTCCATGCTGGCGACGACCTGACTGACGACCTGGCTCGCGACCGGTGCCCTGGCCGCCTCGCACAGCGCCGACGAGGCCGCGGCGAAGCCCTGTAAAGGGATCGCGAGCAGCAACAGCCAGACCAGCAATGTTCTCAAGGACGTCATGGGCAAAGTCTAGCACATGGAAAATCGGGGCCGCAGCGGTGCTTACCGGGCCACTGTCGCAGGGTAGCCGGCATCGGCCAGGCTGGCGACAACGCGCTCCTGCGCCGCTGTCGTGTTCAGCTCGACCGTGCGCGCCGGCATGTCGAATGCGATGACGGCGTCCTGGTCCAGCTCCTTGACGGTCTTGGTAATGACGCCTGCGCAATGGCCGCAGCTCATGTCGGGGATACTCAGCTTGATCATGGCGGAACTCCTGATGGTGGATATGACAAACGTCATTGTCGACGTTCCCACCGTGGGAAGGTCAAGCGGTTTTTTCGCTTGACCTTACTATAATGGGAAGCTTAATCATGGTGGCATGCGTATGTAAGAGGAGCAAGAAATGACTACCACGGCAGTGCAGGACAAGCAGGGCGCGTTTGAAACGTCGCTGGAAGTAAGCGGCATGACGTGCGCCTCGTGCGCCGGACGGGTCGAAAAAGCGTTGCGCGCGGTGCCGGGCGTGCAGGGCGCCACCGTCAATCTGGCCACCGAGAAAGTGCTGGTTACCGGCGCCGGCCAATCGCTCGACCCCGCCCAGCTGATTGCAGCGGTCGAGCGTGCCGGCTACACGGCCAGTGCGCCTGCCGACGCAATGCCACTGTCAGCGCCACCGCCCGCGCCATCACGCGCTTTGTCCGAACCGGCGCAAATCGCGATTGCCGCCGTCCTGACCATCCCCTTGCTGGCCCCCATGCTGTTGGCCGCGGTGGGCATCGACTGGATGCTGCCTGCCTGGGTGCAATGGCTGCTGGCCACGCCTGTGCAGTTCTGGATTGGCGCGCGCTTCTACCGTTCCGCATGGAAAGCATTGCTGGCCAGAAGCGGGAACATGGACTTGCTGGTCGCGCTCGGCACCTCGGCTGCGTACGGCCTGAGCCTGTACCAGTGGCTCGGCCAGCCGCAGCATCATGGGGCGCACCTGTACTTCGAGGCGGCCGCCGTGGTGATCACCCTGGTGCGTCTCGGCAAGTGGCTGGAAACGCGGGCCAAGCGCCAGACCACCGCAGCGATCCGCGCCTTGCAGTCCCTGCGCCCGGCAACGGCGCGCGTGCGCCGCAACGGCGTGGAGAGCGACATGCCGATCGCTGCATTGAAGGTCGGCGACGAGGTCGTGATCCGCCCCGGCGAGCGCATTCCGATGGATGGCACCGTCATCGAAGGCGCCAGCCATGCCGACGAATCGATGCTGACCGGTGAAAGCCTGCCTGTGAGTAAAGCTGTGGGCGCGCGCGTGATCGGCGGGGCGGTCAACGGCGAAGGCGTGCTGCTCGCCCGCGCCAGCGCCATCGGCACCGAAACTGTGCTGGCGCGCATCATTCGCGCGGTCGAGGACGCGCAGGCGGCCAAGGCGCCGATCCAGCGCCTGGTGGACAAGGTCAGCGCCGTGTTCGTGCCGGCCATCATCGTCATCGCGCTGGTCACCTTTCTTGGCTGGTGGCTGGCCAACGGCGACTGGAGCGCGGCGCTGCTCAACGCGGTGGCGGTGCTGGTCATTGCCTGCCCCTGCGCGCTGGGGCTGGCCACGCCGACGGCGATCATGGCCGGTACCGGCGTTGCCGCCAAATACGGCATTCTGATCAAGGATGCCGAGGCGCTGGAACTCTTGCATGGCGTCACCGTGGTGGCCTTCGACAAGACGGGCACCCTCACCGCCGGCAAGCCGCGCCTGACCGCGTATGTGGCGACGCAGGGCGACGAGCAGGCATTGCTGGCGCTGGCGGCCGCCGTGCAGCAGGGCAGCGAGCATCCGCTGGCCCGCGCTGTCGGGGACGCGGCGCGGGCGGCGGGCATCATGCCCGCGAGCGCGACGGGCACGCGCGCCCTCCCCGGACTGGGCGTGAGCGCGACGGTCGATGGCCGGCAGCTGTTGCTGGGCAATGCGGCGCTGATGCGCCGGCACGGCATCGACATCGCCCCGCTGGCCGCGCAAGGGCAGGCGCGCGAGGAGGCTGGCGAGACCGTGTCGTGGCTGGCCGGCGCCGGACAAAGCCCGCGCCTGCTCGGCATGCTCGCCTTTGGCGACGCGCTCAAGCCGGAAAGCAGGCAAGCCATCGAGCGCCTGCACGCGGCCGGCATCCGCACGGTGATGCTCAGTGGCGACAACCCCGGCAGCGCGCGCCATATCGCGGGCCAGCTCGGCATCGACGAGGTGCACGCGCAGGTGCTACCAGAGGGCAAGGCAGCCATCATCGCAGCCCTGCGCGCCAAGGGCGAGCGGGTGGCGATGGTGGGCGACGGCATCAACGATGCGCCGGCGCTGGCGGCGGCCGATATCGGCGTGGCCATGGGCAGCGGCACCGACGTGGCGATGCATACGGCCGGCCTGACCTTGATGCGCGGCGATCCGCGCCTGCTGGTCGACGCCATCGATATCTCGCGCCGCACCTACAGCAAGATTCGCCAGAACCTGTTCTGGGCGTTTGTGTTCAATATGATCGGCGTGCCGCTGGCGGCGTTCGGTCTGCTCAATCCGATGATCGCAGGGGCGGCGATGGCGTTTTCCAGCGTGTCGGTGGTGAGCAATGCGCTGCTGCTCAAGCGCTGGGTCGCGGGAGGGAAAACATGATGATGAATATCGGCGACGCGTCAAAGGCGTCCGGTGTGTCGGCAAAGATGATCCGGCATTACGAATCGATCGGGCTCATTGGCGAGGCGCAGCGCACCGATGCGGGCTACCGCGTGTACGGGCCGCGCGATGTGCAGGTGCTGCAGTTCATTCACCGCAGCCGCGAGCTCGGGTTTTCGCTGGAACAGATCAAGACCTTGCTGGCCTTGTGGCAGGACAAGCAGCGCGCCAGCAAGGACGTGCGCGCGATGGCGAAGCAGCATATCGCGGAGCTGGATAAAAAGATCAACGACATGCAGTCGATGAAGCGCACGCTGGAAAAACTGGCGGGCGCCTGCCACGGCGACGATCGCCCGGACTGCCCGATCCTCGATGATCTGTCACTGGGCTAAGGCGGCGCAGCAGTCGCATTCTACCCACTGACGGTCAATGCCGCACTGCCTCAATGGCCGTGCGGCGCCGCTGCCGCGTGGTGTCTACTGATAAACCGGGCGCCAACCCTGGGTGCCACGTGACCACTCGAAGGTGGTCGGCACCCGGATCGGCGCATCGACCACGATCTTGCCGCCTTCCAGATGGAAGATGGCGTCCGGCGTTGCGGCCAGCGGCCCGTCGACGGCCTGGGCCCCCAGCACGAGCCCGCGCACCGTGCCGTCCGGGTGGCGCTGCAGCAGCAAGGTCTTGGCCCGTACCGACATCGTTCCCGACGTCAGGCCGACGGCGTCGAGGGAGGTCTGGAAATGCAGCTTGACGCCGCCGGCGGTGGTGGCGGTGAAGCTGGCGATGCCGTCGATCGAGGTCTCGACCGGCGTTACCGGAGCGGATTTTCCGGTGTCGGCCGCCGCCAGCAAGGTCACCAGCTGCTGGCTGCCCGTGCCGCGCCACTCCACGTCGACTTGCACCGCGGGCTGGTAGCGGGTCTCGGGCTTGGTCTGGGTGTCGAACCAGCCGCGGTTGGGTGCGGCCAGTTCGCCGAACTGCTTGTTGTAGCCGAAACTCGGATCGCCCTGTTTGCCGAAGTGGTACATGAACAGATTGGGGCCGTCGGCGTCGCTTGTCGCCACCGTGCGCTTGCTGGTGTCGGGGTTCACTTCGGTATTCTGGAAACCAGGGACCTCGAACACCTTGGGCGGGTAGTGCCACAGCTGCGCGTAGTTGAACGTCGTCGCCGCCGCTTCCGGCTTGACCAGCAGATGATCGAGCATGATCCACAGGTCCAGGTCGCGCAGGAAGATCACGGCGCGCTCGTGGGAGACATCGGTCATCACGCCCTTGGTGCCGTGCGCCGCGCCGTAGCCGTTGCGATGCAAGCCTTCGACGAAGTCGACGTGGGGGGTGAAGGCCGAACGTGCCTGTATCGGCGTGGGCGCGCTTGCCGTCCAGTGCTCCATGCCGAAGCTTTGATCGAGGCCGTTGACCATGATCGTGTTAGTCTTGCGGGTGCGTTCGGCACCGAAGAATGCTTCCTTTGTCCCTGGCGTGACCGCGCTGTAGCTGTCGCCGCCCGGGATGACGATCAGCGGCCGTCCGAACGCATGGATCTGCACCGAATTACGGTTGCCCATCTGATGCCCGACGGTTGGCCGGAATGCGCTCATGTACAGGTAAGGCGAGAAGGTGCTCCAGTCCTTGCGCAGCACCGCGTAGCCGCTGTAGGGGAAGCTGATCGAGGTGAAATCGAGTTTGCCGCCGGCGGCCACGCGGTCGATGTCGTCTCCCTTGAACGGATGGTTATAGAGTTTTTCGGCAAGGGTGTTGCGCTGCTGCTGAGCCCATTGCTCCCAGATCGCAGGCGATTCCCACACCGGCTTGGCGATCCTCGGTACGTATTCGCCTTCCATCGGCAGATACCCGGTGGGCAAGGTCACGCTGCGCATGAAGCGCTCGAAATCCTGCAAGCGCTCCGCGAGCGGCTTGGCCCAGACGGCATCGCGGGCGTGGCCCAGTTCCAGCAGGACGGACTCGCCCTCGGCGGCGCTCAAGTTGTAGTTGAACGACGGTTCCAGCATCGCGCCATCCCGATGAAACGATTCATCGATGAATTTTTCGAAGGCCAGTTCCACCCGCGGCGTTATATCGCGCACGGCCTGAAATTCAGGAAACAGCTTGTTGATGAAGAGCAGTGCCGTAAAGCCGAAGCGGCGCTGGTCCGGCGCCCGGCCGGAGGCGGCCTTTTCGTAAGCCTGCAGCATCGCCGGCGGGTGATCCTTGACCAGCGAGCGCACGACTGCGTAAAAATCGTCCAGGGCAATGGCATCGTAGGCCGCCTGCGCGATCGGGCCGTCGCGCTGCGTCAGCACCTCGCGCCACGCAACCGGATGCGCCGCCGGCGACTGCGCGCTCTCGGCCTGCTGGTCGCCGAGGATCTTGGCAAAGGCACCCATCGCCTGGATCATATTGCCCGTACGCATAGCCTGACCCAGGACCGAGCCGGAGTTGCCATCCCAACGGCAAGGAAAGTCGATTTTCTGCGCCAGCAGCGGGGCGATATCGTTTGCCTGGTTGCGCGCGAAGTCGCCGGCAATCTGGAACCACTTGCTGATGAAGTCGGGGTTGTGGGGATGGGCATGATAGGCCGACGGGAGGGACACGAGCGCGTTGAAGTCGCAATAGCTTGTCAGATAGGATTTGCCTTGAGGTACGATCCAGTTGATCCGGGTGGCCGCCAGCTTCGGGTCGCCGCGCATGCCGAACGGATCGCGCGGATCGGGCGCCGTTCCCACCCGCGCGCCGATCAGATAGGCCGCGTCGGCGCGGATCACGCTGCTGGCCTTCCAGGAGTGTTGGGGAAACTGGCCCAGCGCCATGGTGCGCAAGCGCTCGAGCACGGTGTTGCGGTAGCCGGTCAGCGCCCCGCTCGCGTCGCCGTGCAGCAGCGCGGCATGGAAGGCATCGGCCAGCGGCGTGCCGGGCACGAGCATCGCGGCCACCTCCGTGGCCAGCTGGGTATGCGTGTCGCGCCGGGGACCTGCGTTGCGCGAGCGCATATCCCAACGCTGATGGGTTGCGGCGCCGCACGCGGCCTGGGTCAGCTGGACGCCATTTGCCTTCGATGCGCCCGGTACTTCCGCGCACAGCGCGTTGTGCGCCGAGGCCAGGCGGTACTGGTTGCCGCCTTGCGCATCGGCGCGCCACGACTGGGTCGGCTGGGCCGCGTTGCAGCTGCGTTGCGCCAGCAGCGGCGGCGCGCCCGCGGCGCCAGGCTCGGCATTCATGCATTTGCCGCTGCCGCCGTTGACGACGCTGAACTGATCGTTGGTGCGCCGCTTGAGCGTCCACTCTTTGTTATTGAACGGACCGCACGCATATTGGTTGACCTTGGCGCCATCCACGCCGGAGCTGCCGCCCACTTCGAGACACAGGTTCGACGCCACGTTTTTGACGGTAAAGGTTTGCTTGACCAATCCCCACGCTTGCTCGGCTTGTCTGGTGCAAGCGCGTTGTTCGAGCTGGCCGCCGGCAGCGGGGGCGCTCAGGCAAAGGCCGCTGTGTCTGGCGACAA
This sequence comes from Massilia pseudoviolaceinigra, assembly GCF_030846505.1. Lineage (NCBI taxonomy): Bacteria > Pseudomonadati > Pseudomonadota > Betaproteobacteria > Burkholderiales > Oxalobacteraceae > Massilia > Massilia pseudoviolaceinigra. Next base: position 87,228 of record NZ_JAVCWL010000034.1, read on the forward strand.
TCTCGACCGTGCCAGTGGTGGTCGGGGTGATGCGCCAGCGCTGGTTGTTCAGCGTCGTGTTGCACTGCCACTGATTGACGGTCGCGCCATCGACGCGCGAGCCGCCGCCGACGTCCAGGCATTTGCCCGTCGTCGGCGTGACGATCTGGTACGTCTCGTCGCCCACGGGTACCAGAAACCAGGCTTGCGACAACTGGCCGCTGCACAGGGAGGTGACGGCGGCGGCGCCATTGTCCGTCGACTCCTTCCACACATCCATGCAGCGGGAGCCGCGCTGGGAGACCAGATTGTAGCCCTCGTCCGTGACGGTGACGGCCGCCTGGGCCGATACGAAGGGCAGCGCGAGAAACACCGGTAAAACGGGCTTGAAGAAGTCAGTCATCGTTGGGTCCGGGAAACGTTGGAGGGAGAAGCGCGTGGTCAGACGAGGCGATGAAGACCCATCGGCGCGGCGATGTCCAATTATTCAAGTTCGCCTGGATCACGGCAATAACTATTAGGATCGTTAGCCTGCGCTTGCCCCACATGCTCGATGGCAGGCTCGTGCCAATGCGAACCGGTACCGACTAGCTGATCTGGCGCAACTTAATCGGTACCAGC
>NZ_JAVCWL010000035.1:0-87591 GCF_030846505.1 Massilia pseudoviolaceinigra
TGTGGGGGGGGACTGACCCCGGTTAGGAAATATTCACGTTGCGGCGGCCTTGGATTGGTCGGCGATCCATTGGTCGATGATCTTGCCGAGCACGTCCAGCGGCACCGAGCCGTTTTTGAGGATGACGTCGTGGAAAGCCGGCAAGGTGAAGCGCTCGCCCAGCGCCAGCCGCGCTTTCTCGCGCAGTTCGAGGATGCGCAGCATGCCCAGCATGTAGGCGCAGGCCTGGCCCGGCCACACCACGTAGCGCTCCACCTCGGCCGCGCCAATGCCGTAGTCGATCGCTTGCTGGCGCGTCCAGCCCTTGCTGTGCAAGCCGGTGTCGACCACCAGCCGGCGCGCGCGGAACAGTTCCGAACCGAGCGCGCCCAGCAAACCCGGCACGTCGCCTTCGTACCAGCCCTGCTCCACCGCCAGCCGCTCGGTGTACAGCGCCCAGCCTTCGGAGTGCGCGCTGCCGCCGCTAAAAATGCGCTGCGTGCGCCAGGCCGGCAGGCCGCTCAGTTCCTGCTGGATGGCGAGCTGGAAGTGGTGCCCCGGCACCGCTTCGTGATACGCGAGACTGCGCATGCGGATCATGTCGAACGCCGGCCCGCGCAGCGGCACCCAGAAGATGCCGGGCAGGCTGCCGTCCGGCGCCGGCAGGCTGTAGTGCGCCGATGCGCTGCCCTCGGTCAGCGGCGGTTCGCGTCGCACCTCGACCGGCGCGCGCGGCTTGAGGTTGAACAGCTTGGCACTGCGCTGTTCGGCGTCGCGCACCATGGCCGCGTAACTGGAGAGAATCGCCGCGCGCGGATCGGGTTCGGCCGCCGGCTGGAAGGTTTTGTCGAGCGCTTTCATGCGCGCGTCGATGCTGCCGTCGGTAAATCCCAACTGGCGCAGGTGGCGGTCCATCTCGCCCTCGATGCGCGCCACTTCGCGCAGCCCGATCGCGTGGATCTGGGCCGCGTTCAGGGTAGTGCCGGTGAAGGTGGCCAGCGCATGGCTGTACGCGGCGGCGCCGTCGGGCAGGCGCGCAATGCCGGCGCCGTCGCCGGTCTTGGGGTGCAGCTCGGCCAGCAGCGCCTGGGTCCTGGAGTAGGCCGGCAGGACGCTCTTGCCGACGATGGCCGCCGCTTTGTCGATGGCGGCGGCGCGCGCTGCCGACGTCAGGTCGGCCAGGGCGGTGCTGCGCTCGGCCAGCGAGAGCACCAGCACGTTCTTGTCGGCGGCCGGCTTGAGGAAGGCGTCGACCTGCCCCTGCGCGCGCTCGAGGATGAAGCGCGGCGGCAGCAAGCCGCGCGCGGCGGCGGCGCGGGTGCGCGCGTTGGCCTGGTCCATGCGTTCGCCAATCTGCGCCAGGCGCGCCAGGTAGCTGTCGACATCGGCCGCGCGCCGCATCGGGTGCGCCGCGCTCATGAAGCTGACCAGCGAGATGTGGGTGCCGCCGAATTGCGAGAACACGAACGCATGGTCTTCGAAACGCTCGCCGGCCAGGTTGTTGGCCAGCGACCAGCGCATGGTCTCGGCCGACACGCGCTGCGTGCTGTCGAGCGACCCTGCCAGGAAGCGGTCGAGCCGCGCCAGCCCCGCCCTGGCCAGCGCCGCATACTTGGCGCGGTGCGCGACAGTGAGGGGGGTGAGCTGGCGGTCCAGGGCTTGCTGTTCGGCGCCGCTGAAATACTGGTCGACCGTGGCGCGCTGGGGCGACAGCCGCACCCAGTCGGCGGCAAAGCCGTCGGCCCATTTGTCGAAGGCGCCGTCGCGCTTTTCCACCCCCGCGGCGGCGCTGGCACCGGCACTCGCCGTGGCAGCCAGCGCCGGCACAGCGGCGCCGCCAAGCGACAAGGCCACCAGGGCGGCGATCAGACGGGGCGCGACGGCGCGCTGGAACGGGACAGGCATGCGGGAATCTCCGGAAAATCGGTTCGTGGGACGTGTTGCCGACGGGCTGCAGCCGGCTGCGACAGAATTTATCATGGATCGGGCCCGGAAACCACCATCCCGGCACGCAACGGCGCCCGTCAATACAGGCGAAACGCCATTCCCAGGCGATCCGCGCCGGGCCGGCCGGGCGACAAAAAACGACAACTGCTTACCTTTCGGGACTGGCTTGGCGGCCCCGACTGGAGTAGCATGGCGGGCCACGATGCCCGAGCATGTCGCCGTCGGCCTGAGCCGGTACAATGCCGCCATCCCCCAGTCATTCGTCAAAGGTCATTGCATGTACATCAAGAATACCGTCCTGGCGGCCGCCGCCCTGTTGCTGGCCGCCAGCGCGCAAGCCCAGATCGCCGTTACCGCCGAAGTCGGCACCACCGGCGTCGGCGCCCATCTGATTTTCCCGATGGAAAAAACACTGAACGCCCGTTTCGGCGCCAGCTATTTCCAGTACAAGTACAACGACACCGCCAGCACCGTCCACTACACGATGAAGGCCAAGCTGCAAAACATCGACGTGCTGTTCGACTGGCACCTGATCGATAACAGCCCGTTCCGCCTGACCGGCGGCGTGGTGTACAACGGTAACAAGGTCAGCATGGTGGCGCGCCAGGATTCCAACGGCAACTACAACATCAACGGCAAGACCTACGCGGCCAGCCAGGTCGGCATTCTCAATGGCGGCATCGAGTACAACAAGGGCGCGCCCTACCTCGGCGTGGGCTGGGGCAATGCCTTGAGCACCGACAAGAAGTGGCAGTTCAGCGCCGACGTGGGCGCACTGTGGCAGGGCCATCCGAATGGCCGCCTGGTGCAGTCTGGCTGCACCGCCACCGGCGCCGCCTGCACCCAGCTGGCGCGCGATGTGGCCGTCGAGCGCGTGAAGATGGAAGCCGACGTCCAGGCCTACAAGGTGTATCCGGTGCTGCGCGCCGGCGTGAGCTACCGCTTTTAACAGCGCTTCGCGACAGCGTCTCGCAATAGCGCGCCGCCCCGGCGTGGTTTTGGGTAGCATTGTCCTTTTAACAGGGGTGCGCCATGAAACCACGCTTTCACCCGCTCGCGGCCCTCGCCGCCTGCTGCATGCTCGTGCTCTCCGTGGCCGCCTGCGGCGACAAGCACGAGCCGACCAAGCCGACCGTCTCGGCCGCCGTGAGCGCCACGCGCTAGGGCTTTTGCGCCCCGGCCGGCGCCGGACAGAGTAAACTACGCCCTTGTTCTTTTGCTGCAAGGTCGCTTCCCCATGTCTTTTGATTCCCTCGGTCTGATCGATCCCCTCGTGCGCACGCTGGACGCGCTCGGCTACAGCACCCCCACCCCGGTGCAGGCGCAAGCCATTCCGGCCGTGCTGGCCGGACGCGACATGATGGCCGCCGCCCAGACCGGCACCGGCAAGACCGCCGGCTTCGCCCTGCCCCTGCTGCAGCGCCTGACCCTGCGGGGCCAGGTCAGCGCCAACGCCGTGCGCGTGCTGGTGCTGGTGCCTACCCGCGAGCTGGCCGAGCAGGTGCACGAGAGTTTCCGGGCCTACGGCGCCGGCTTGCCCTTGCGCACCCACGTCGCCTACGGCGGCGTCAGCATCAATCCGCAGATGATGAAGCTGCGCAAGGGCCTCGACGTGCTGGTGGCCACGCCCGGCCGCCTGCTCGACCTGTACCGCCAGAACGCGGTCAAGTTCGACCAGCTCGACACGCTGGTGCTCGACGAAGCGGACCGCATGCTGGACCTGGGCTTTTCGCGCGAGCTCGATGCCGTGTTCGCCGCGCTGCCGAAAAAACGCCAGACCCTGCTGTTTTCGGCCACCTTTTCGGATGAGATCCGCGTGCTGGCCGGCAAGCTGCTGATCGATCCGCTGAGCATCGAGGTCAGCCCGCGCAACAGCACCGTCAAGCGCATCCGCCAGTGGGTGGTGCCGGTCGACAAGAAGCGCAAGCCGGAACTGTTCCTGTATCTGCTGAAAAAGCACCGCTGGGGCCAGGTGCTGGTGTTCGTCAAGACGCGCAAGGGCGTCGACCGGCTGGTCGAGACCCTGCAGGCGCAGGGCATCGCGGCCGACTCGATTCATGGCGACAAGCCGCAGCCGGCCAGATTGCGCGCGCTCGAGCGCTTCAAGGCGGGCGAAGCGAAGATCCTGGTGGCCACCGACGTGGCCGCGCGCGGACTGGACATCGACGACTTGCCGCAGGTGGTCAATTTCGACTTGCCGATCGTGGCCGAGGATTATATTCACCGCACCGGCCGCACCGGCCGCGCGGGCGCCTCGGGTGAAGCGGTCTCGCTGGTGTGCGCGGATGAAGTGCAGTTGCTCGCCGCCATCGAAATCCTCACCAGACAGACCCTGGAACGCATCGAGGAGCCCGGTTTCTCGCCCGAGCACCGGGTGCCGGTGACCAATACCGCCGGCGAAGTGCTGAAAAAGCCCAAGAAGCCGAAGAAAGCCAAGGTCACGGGCGAGGTCTCGACGGTCGATGTGCGCTTCCGCCCGCGTTAGGCGCCGATCCGGACACGCTTGAGCCACATCAAGCCTTGCGGGTAAGTCATTGATATCCTGAACGATCCGCCGCCTCCGGCGCCCCGTTCAGGAATCCCATGGCAAGCACAGCGCACGAGGCGGCCATCCATGGCGGCCTGAGCGAAGCCGAAGCCGCACGCCGCCTGGCCGCGGACGGCCCAACGCGCTGCCGGCCGCCTCCCGCCCCGGCCTTCTCAAGCTGGCATGGGATAGCGCGCGCGAACCCATGTTCCTGCTGCTGCTCGGCGCCGCCGCGCTGTACCTGGTGCTGGGCGAGCTGCACGAAGGCCTGTTCCTGCTGGCCACGGCTGCCCTGACCGTGGGCCTGTCCCTGTATCAGCAAGACAAGACCGAACGGGCGCTGGACGCCCTGCGCGAGCTGGGCAGCCCGCGCGCGCTGGTCGTGCGCGACGGTCACAGTCGCCACCTGGACAGCCGGGCACTCGTGCGCGGCGATCTGATCATCGTGGCCGAAGGCGACCGCGTGCCGGCCGATGCGCGCCTGCTGGGCGGCCACGCATTGCGGGTCGACGAGTCGCTGCTGACCGGCGAACCGCTGGCGCTGGACAAGGCCGCCGGCGCCGACGGCGAAGCCGGCGCCTGCCTGTTTTCCGGCACGCTGGTCGTTGCGGGCCACGCCACGGCGATCGTCACGGCCACCGGCGCGCACAGCCACATCGGGGCCATCGGCGCTTCCCTGCGCCAGCTCGCGCCCGAAGCGCCGCCGCTGCAGCGCCAGACACGCCGCCTGACCGTACTGTTTGCGGTGCTGGGACTGGCCCTGAGCGTGACGCTGGTGCTGTTGCATGGCTTGCGCGGCGGCCAGTGGCTGCAGGGCGTCCTGGCCGGAATCGTGCTGGCCATGGCGATGGTACCGGAAGAATTTGCCGTCGTGCTGGTGGTGTTCCCGGCCCTGGGCGCGTGGCGCCTGGCGCGCGAGCGCGTGCTGGAACAGGCATTGGTGCGGCTGGCCCGGGGCGAATTGGCCGCGTCAAACCAGCTGCACCCGGACTGGCGCCTGGTGCGCGAAGAGGCGCCGCGCCCGGCCCTGCGCGCCATGCTGCAGGCCTGGCGCGCCCCGGGCTCCGAGACCTGCACGGTGGCGGCCAAGGGCGCGCCCGAAGCCATCGCCGCCATGTGCCGCCTCGACGCCCGTGGCAAGGCGGCCTTGATGGCCACGGCCGACGACATGGCGCGCGACGGCCTGCGCGTGCTGGCCGTGGCGCGCGCCGGCTGGGATGGCGCGCAGTGGCCGCCGCATCCGGCGCGCCTGGGCTTTACCTTGCTCGGACTGGTCGCCCTGGCCGATCCGCTGCGCGCCGGCATTCCGGACGCTGTGCAGGCCCTGCGCGCGGCCGGCATCCGCGTGGTGATGATCACGGGCGACTATCCATCGACCGCGCAAGCCATCGCGCGCCATGCCGGCCTGGCCGAGGGCGCGCTGCTGACCGGTGACGCGCTGGCGGCGAGGAAGGCGCGCGAACTGCGCGCCCTCATAGGCGACGTGACGGTGTGTGCGCGCATCGCGCCGGAGCAAAAGCTGCGCATCGTGCAGGCGCTCAAGGCCGGCGGGGCCATCGTCGGCATGACCGGCGACCGCGTCAACGACGCACCCGCGCTGCGCGCCGGGCGCCAGATTTTCGCCGGCATGCAGCGCGCGGTGGGTTACCTGGTGTCGGTCCACGCCTGCATTGCCGGCATGGCGCTGCTGCCGGTGCTGTTCGGCTGGCCGGTGGTGCTGCTGCCGATGCATATCGTGTTCCTCGAACTGATGATCGATCCGGCCTGCACGCTCGCCTTCGAAAACGATGCGCCCGATCCGGACAGCATGCGCAAGCCGCCGCGCCGGCCCGACGCGCCCCTCATCGGCGCCGCCGGCCTGCTGCGCGCGGGCCTGCACGGCGCCCTGGCGCTGGCTCACGTCATCGCCGCGTGGCTGTGGGCGTCGGCGGCGCTGGCGCCGGATGCGGCGCGCGCTTTTGCCTTCAGCGCGCTGGTCGGCGCCAACCTGGCACTGATGTTCGCACACGGTGCGCAGCGCCGGCCGAACCGGGTGCGGTGGATGATCGCCGCAGGCGCGCTCGCCGCCCTGCTCGTCGTCACCTGCGTGCCCGCGCTGGCGGCCGTGTTTCATTTCACGCCATTAAGTGCCGCGCAACTGGTAACGGCCGCCGCCATCGGGCTATCCCTTGTCCTTTGGCCAGCACTGTTGAGACTTGCACAACGCCTGCGCAGATAATGCAACGCCGCCGTGGACATTCTGCCATCTGTACTGGGGAAAATGCCGCAACTGCACCGCTATTGCCCTGTGCGCCAAGGTTCCACTGGAGTATCATACGGATCAAGCCACAAAACGTCAGTCCCCTATGCCCCAGCCACTTCCATTCGTTCCCGCAGCCATGCTGAACGTCGCCGCGCTCAAGGCCAGCTGCGCGGGATGCAGCATGCACCAGCTTTGCCTGCCGATGGGACTCGATGAAGACGACATTACCCGTCTCGACAGCATTATCGGCAAGCGCCGCCGCCTGTTGCGCGATGAGCGCCTGTACCAGATGGACGAACCGTTCCGCAATCTGTACGCGATCCGCTACGGCCACTTCAAGACCTACCAGGTCAATGCCGGCGGCGAGCAGCAGATCACGGGTTTCCAGATGGCTGGCGAACTGCTGGGCATGGATGCCATCAGCGCCGACCGCCACCATTGCGACGCGGTCGCGCTCGAGGACAGCGAAGTGTGCGAGATCCCGTTCGAGCGCCTGGAAGAACTGTTCGGCGAGGTGCCCACCCTGCTGCGCCATTTCCACCGCATCATGAGCCAGGAAATCACGCGCGAGCAAAATGTCATGCTATTGCTGGGAAATATGCGAGCCGAGCAGCGCTTTGCGGTGTTCCTGGTCAACCTGTCCGCACGCTACGCGGCGCGCGGCTACTCGGCCACCAGTTTCCAGCTGCGCATGTCGCGCGAGGATATCGGCAACTACCTCGGCCTGACCATCGAAAGCATCAGCCGCCTGCTGTCGCGCTTCAAGAAACAGGGCTGGATCGGTGTCGACAAGCGCGAAATGACCCTGCTCGATCCGGCCATGCTCAAGGCGCTCGCCGCCGGCACCGAGCAGTGCAGCCCAATGGCATAAACCAAGGCGCTGCGGGCAACTTCATTTCCACCTGCTTATAACGGTGTACTTACGGCAATTACCAAGGCTTAATCGCCGGCTTTGCCACGTCCCTCGCGTCGGCGCGATGGAGCGGCAGGCGGCGCCGCCATGGTGCGTAGCCGTCGCCACGGATGCATCCATCTCATTATCAATTTCCGCAAGTAGAGCCCATGTCCATTTACGTCCCATTCACTTCTCAGGTGCACCACAGCCACCGTTTGGCGCCGGAGGATCTCATCAAGGCGGATCGGCAGGTACTCGCCGCTTTCAGCGACGTCCCCGGGACCGGCACTTCGGCGGGAACCGCGCCCGCGTGGGACAGGACGCTCCTGACCAGCGGCGGCACCTATGCCCTCGACGTGGTGGCCGGCCAACTGGTCGACTTTGAAATCAGCGCGGCATTGGGGCCGTGGCTGTTCCTGTACGACGCCGACGGCTTTCCGATCAACGAGAAGGAAGGCACCCACACCACTGGCCTCAATACCGCGCGCATGGGCTTTCTGGCCGAGCAAACGGGACGGATCTACATCAAGGCTGCTGGCTATCCGTCGACCTTGCTTGGCCGCGTGGACCTGACCGTGCGCATCGACGACCAGGCCCACGGCACGGCCGGCAACGATGTCCATGTCCAACGTGCCTCGGGCGGCGGCGCCGACGGCTACCTGGGTGGCGATGGCAACGACAGCATCACCTCCAGCTTGCCCAACATCGACAACAAGCTGTGCGGCGGCGCCGGCAACGATGTGATGTCGGTCGGCTTCGTGGCGGGCGAGCGTGCCATCGTCGACGGCGGCAGTGGCATCGATACCCTGGTACTGCCGGTGTCGAGCGGCGGTGTACGCATCAACGCCGTCGCCGCCGGCTTCCACAGCACGGAACAGTGGCATTACAACTGGAATACGCTGTCGTCCCATCCGCAAATCAAATTCAGCGGCATCGAGTTCATCCGGTTTACCGACATTACCGTCAGCCTCGCCGACCTGCCCGGCTATTCGCAGTACATGAGGGATTCCGCCGACGGCAACGATATCCGTGGCGACAATGCCCCGAATTACATCAAGGTCGACCTGGGCGATGACCAGTTGGCGGGCTACGGCGGTACCGATTCGCTGGTGGCGGGACACGGCAATGACTCCCTGTACGGTGGCGGCGGCGACGACATCCTCGCTGGCGAAGCTGGCAACGACACCGCACTGTTCCACGGCAAAGTTTCCGGCTTCCGCATCATCTCGAACCATGGCCATTACATGATCGTCGACACCACGGGCGCCGAGGGCAGCGATATCCTGTTCGACGTGGAGCGCGCCACCTTCGCCAACCACAGCACCGCGTTGGAGTACGCTGGCCTGACCCAGTCGCTGTACTACAGCTATTTCGGCCGCGCGGCCGACGTGGCGGGCCTGGCCAGCTTCCAGCAACGCCTGGTCGAGCTGAAAGCGCCGCAGACGATCGAAGGGTTGAATGCGGCCTACGTCGGCAGTGCGCCATTGCGCACGCTGATCGATTCGTTCGGCTCAAGCGCCGAATCGACAGCGCTGTACGGCGGCGACAACGCGGCCTTCGTCAAAGCCATTTTCCAGAACGTGTTTGACCGCGCGCCGTTGCAGGCCGGGCTCGATTACTGGACCCAGGCCATTGATTCCGGCGCCCTCACGCGCGCCAATGCATCGCTCGCAATCACCGCCGGCGCGATGGCCAACAAAACGCCGGCCGGTTTGCAGGATGCGGCGCTGGTCACCGCGAAGGTCGACGTGGCGACCAACTTTACGTTTGCGCTGGACGCTGCAGACAAGGCTGGCGCGTATGCCGGCACCAGTGCGGTGAACGCCGTGCGCGAGCTGCTCAAGGGCGTTACCGCCGACACCAACGTCATCTCTTACCAGGAGAGCGTGACCGCCGTCGTCGGCGCTCTGCAAGCAGGGCCGGTCAAGAGCATGATGGAGGTGCCGGCCGACGGCGCCTATGCGGCGCTGGTGGGCCTGCACGACGCCGCGGCGCCAGCCTGGTTCTGACCGCACGGCCGATGGCGCGCGCCTAGAACGGCGGATGAGGATCGTCCGGCACGACGACCAGGTAGTAGGTCAGCACGCTGGCCAGCGCGCAAAAGGTCCAGAAGAAGAAAAAGCCGATGGTGTACGCCGCCATCGGCGAGAGCGTGATGTCGCCCACATGCAGCGCCTCGCGCGGATCGAACAGCGCAAAAAAGCAGCCTTCGGCCAGCATCGCCGCCAGGAAGGCGGGCCACAACACTTTCATCGCAAGTCGCATCTGCCCTCCCCCGGTCAGTGAGCAAGGTCCGCAGCGTCGGCCTTGATCGCCAGCGCCTGCTCGCGCGGCCAGTGCCAGGCCGCGGCCAGGCGCCAGTCACGCTTGCCGCCCTCGACCACCACCTGCCAGCGCGCCCGTTCCAGCAGCGGCAGCGCCACCGAAAAACGCCCCGCCGCATCCGGAATCACGTCCAGCTTGCGGTCTTTCTGCGGCAAGGTGGCATGCGCCAGGTGGATGCTGAACGGCGCGCTCAAGGCCAGTGCGCCGCTGCTCAGGGTACCGGCCAGCTTTTCCGTGGCCGGATCATAGCGCGCGTCGAACGCCAGGCGCATGGCGCTGGCCACGCGGTCGCGCCGCAAGTCCTGGTTGATCGCCTTGCCCTTCTTGTAGTAGTCGTCGACCACCATCGCATCCTGGCCGCGGTAGGCGACGAAACCGAGGTTCACGCCGGCCACCACCACGATGGCGGGACCGAGCATCAGGAGCCATGGCCAGCGGTGCTTGTACCACGGGCCGATGGAGGGAGTCAGAGGTGAGGCGGTTTGCATGCGGGTCTCCTTGTTTGCTTTATTTTGGCGCGATGAACACGGCTTTTTCGCGCACGCTGAGCGACGGGTCGTCCACCGCCGTCAGTTCGAACTCGATGTGGTTCGAGCCGCGCGCCGCCGCGCTGCGCTCGACCTGCACCCGCACCGGTACCGCGCGCGTGCTGGCGCCATCGAGCACGGCCTGGTCGGTCGTGGCCAGGCGCACCGAATCGATGCCCGACACCTTGATGCGGAAGGTATGCCCGGTTTCGGCGGTATTCATGATCTGCAGGCGGTACACGTTTTCGATCATGCCGTCGCCCACTTCGCGCCCCATCGAGCCGCGGTCGCGGATCACGTCGAGCTTGAGCGGCGTGCGCAGCGCCAGCGCGGTGCCGAAACCGGCCACGATCAGCGCCAGCAGCGCGGTGTAGATCAGCACCCGGGTACGCACAATGCGCTGGCCGATGCGCCTGGCCGACCACTTGTTGTCCATGGCGTTGTCGGTCGAGTAGCGAATCAGCCCGCGCGGCAGGTCGATCTTGTCCATCACGCCGTTGCAGGCGTCCACGCAGGCGGCGCAGCCGATGCATTCGTACTGCAAGCCCTTGCGGATGTCGATCCCGGTCGGGCACACCTGCACGCACATATTGCAGTCGATGCAGTCGCCCTTCTTCTTGGCTTCTTCCGCCGTGGCCCTGGGATTGAGCGCGCCGCGCGGCTCGCCCCGTTCCTGGTCGTAGGTGACGATCAGGGTGTCCTTGTCGAACATGGCGCTCTGGAAGCGCGCGTACGGGCACATATATTTGCACACCTGCTCGCGCAGCCAGCCGGCATTGCCGTAGGTGGCGAACGCGTAGAAGCCGATCCAGAACCATTCCCACGGTCCCAGCGCAAAGGCGCCGATATTCGACAGCAGCGAGCGCACCGGGGCGAAATAAGCCACGAAACTGAAGCCGGTAAACAGCGCCACCACGCCCCATGCCAGGTGCTTGGCGGTTTTGCGTGCCAGCTTGTCGGCGCTCCAGGGCTGGCGGTCGAGGCGGATGCGGGCGCTGCGCGCGCCTTCGATTTTGCGCTCGATCCACATGAAGATTTCGGTGTAGACCGTCTGCGGACAGGCAAAGCCGCACCACACCCGCCCCGCGATAGCGGTGACGAGAAACAGCAGGTAGGCGGCGATGATCAGCAGCGCCGCCAGGTAGATGAAGTCCTGCGGCCACAACACCATGCCGAAGATGTAGAACTTGCGCGCGCCGAGGTCGAACAGGATGGCCTGGCGGCCATTCCAGTTCAGCCACGGCAAGCCATAGAACACCAGCTGGGTGATCCACACGCACGCCCAGCGCGAGCTGGCATAGCGTCCCTTTGCTTCGCGCGGATAGATTTCCTCGCGCGCGGCGTACATCCGGATCACAACCGGCCTGGTGGTGGCCTGCGTCATTTTTGCGCCACCCCGGGCGCCGCCGCCAGGCTGGCCGGCGCCGCATCGTTGGACAGGCTCCATACATAGGCGGCCAGCACGTGGACCTTGGATTCGCCCAGGAACTCGTGGAACGACGGCATGGTGTTGGTACGGCCCTTGCGGATCGTTTCCATGATCGTCTCGGCGCTGCCGCCGTACAGCCAGACCTTGTCGGACAGGTTGGGCGCGCCCAGTGCCTGGTTGCCGACGCCGCCGGCGCCGTGGCAGGCGATGCAGGCGCCGAACTTCGTCTTGCCGAAGGAGACCTTGATCGGATCGGCGGTCAGCCCGGACAGGCTCTTGACGTAGTGCGCCACGTTTTCGATATCGGCTTCGGAGCCGACCGCCGCGCCCATCGGCGGCATCATGCCGTTACGGCCCTTCATGATGGTGGCCTTGATCACCGACGGCTCGCCGCCGTACAGCCAGTCCTTGTCGGTCAGGTCGGGATAGCCCTTGTTGCCACGCGCATCGGAGCCGTGGCACTGCGCGCAGTAGGTCAGGAACATGCGCTCGCCGATCGCGTGCGCCTGCGGGTCGGCCGCCACCGCCTTGATGTCCTGGCTGGCGTATTTGGCGAACAGGGGACCGTAGTCGGCATCGGCCTTGGCCAGTTCTTCCTGGTAGGCGCCGCTCGACTTCCAGCCCAATTTGCCGGCGTAGCTGCCCAGCCCCGGGTACAGCACCAGGTACACCAGCGCGAACACGATGGTGATGTAGAACAGCCACATCCACCAGCGCGGCAGCGGCGTATTGAGTTCGGTCAGGTCTTCGTCCCACACGTGGCCGGTGGTGCCGTCGCTGCCCGGTTCGACCTTGTGGGTCGACTGGGACCACAGCAGCACGCCGCAGCCGAGGATCGCCAGCACCGTGATGACGATGATGTACAGGTCCCAGAAACCGCTGGTGAAATCAGCCATGACCGCTCTCCCCCGCGTTGTCGCCGGCATCGTCCGCAAACGGCAGCGCCGCCTGCGTCTCGAAGTCCTTGCCGCCCTTGAGGACGAAGGTCCACAGCAAAATGCCGAGGAAGGTGGTGAAGCTGATGACGGTCATGATGCTGCTCGCGCTGTCAAAAATATGTTCGATTGCCATGTCAGTTCCTCGTCTTGATCTGGATGCCGAGGCCCTGCAGATAGGCGATCAGGGCATCCTGTTCGGTCTTGTCGGCCAGCGTGGCCGGGGCCTGGGCGATGTCTTCTTCCGAGTACGGCGTCGACAGGCGCTGCAGGGCGCGCATTTTCGGAATCACTTCGTTCGGCACCAGTCTGGTCTTGGCCAGCCACGGATAACCGGGCATGTTCGATTCCGGCACCACGTCGCGCGGGTTGTCCAGGTGGGTGCGATGCCATTCGTCGCTGTAGCGGCCACCGACGCGCGCCAGGTCGGGACCGGTGCGCTTGGAACCCCACTGGAACGGGCGGTCGTAGACGAATTCGCCGGCCACCGAATAGTGGCCATAGCGCTCGGTCTCGGCGCGGAACGGACGGATCATCTGCGAGTGGCAGTTGTAGCAGCCTTCGCGCACATAGATGTCGCGCCCCACCAGGCGCAGCGCCGAATACGGTTTCAGGCCGGCCACCGGCTCGGTGGTCGATTTCTGGAAGAACAGGGGCACGATTTCCACCAGGCCGCCGAAGGAAACGACCAGTAATACCAGTCCGATCAGCAGCCAGGGATTTTTCTCGATCAATTCATGTGAAAATTTCATTGCAAGCTCCGGATTCAGGCATGTGCAGGTAAAAGGGTGGGAATGCGCGCGTCGTCGCTGACGGTATTGCGCATCGTCCGGTACGTGTTATAGGCCATCAGCAGCATGCCGGTCAGGTACAGCAGGCCGCCGCCGACGCGGATCACGTAGTACGGATAGGTCGCCTTGACGCCTTCGACGAAGGTGTACGTCAGCGTGCCGTCGCTATTGACCGCGCGCCACATCAGGCCCTGCATCACGCCGGCGATCCACATCGAGGAGATGTACAGCACGATGCCGATGGTCGCGACCCAGAAGTGGGTGTCGATCAGGCGCACGCTCCACATTTCCGTCTTGCCGGCCAGGCGCGGGATCAGGTAGTAGATCGACCCCATGGTGATGAATCCGACCCAGCCCAAAGCGCCGGCGTGCACGTGGGCGACGGTCCAGTCGGTGTAGTGCGACAGCGCGTTGATGGTCTTGATCGACATCATCGGGCCCTCAAAAGTAGCGATACCGTAGAACGACAGCGACACGATCAGGAATTTGAGGATCGGGTCCGAACGCAGCTTGTGCCAGGCGCCCGACAGCGTCATGATCCCGTTGATCATCCCGCCCCACGATGGCGCCAGCAGGATCAGCGAGAACACCATGCCGATCGACTGGGTCCAGTCGGGCAGCGCGGTGTAGTGCAGGTGGTGCGGTCCCGCCCACATGTAGGTGAAGATCAGGGCCCAGAAGTGGACGATCGACAGGCGGTACGAGTACACGGGGCGCTCGGCCTGTTTCGGAATGAAGTAGTAGACCATGCCCAGGTAGCCGGCGGTGAGGATGAAGCCGACCGCATTGTGGCCGTACCACCATTGAATCATCGCGTCCTGCACGCCGGCGTAGGCCGAGTAGGACTTCCAGAACGAGGCCGGCATGACCGCGCCGTTGACGATGTGGAGGATCGCCACGGCCAGGATATACCCGCCGAAGAACCAGTTGGCCACGTAGATGTGCTTGACCTTGCGCTTGACGATGGTGCCGAAGAAGACGATCGCGTAGATCACCCAGACCACCGTGATCAGGAGCGCAATGGGCCATTCCAGCTCGGCGTATTCCTTGCCGCGCGTGAAACCCATCGGCAGCGTGATGGTGGCCAGCACCAGGATCGCCTGCCAGCCCCAGAAGGTGATCATGGACAGCGTGTCGGAGAACAGGCGCACCTGGCAGGTGCGCTGCACCACCCAGTACGACGTCGCAAACAGGCCGTTGATGCCGAAGGCGAAAATGACGGCATTGGTATGCAGCGGACGCAGACGCCCGTAGCTTAACCAGGCGATGTCGAAATTGAGGGCCGGCCAGGCCAGCTGCGCGGCGATGAGAACGCCGACCAGCATGCCGATCACGCCCCAAAAGACGGTGGCGATCGTAAAGTACCTGACGATCTTGTTGTTGTAATTTAAAGCTCTGTCCACAAAGGCTCTCCTGAGAATGCAACGATGACAGCAGAAGAGTAAATTTCTGGAGATCAAAAATCCTTGATGTGAATCAAAAACGCCGGAATCACGCAAGATCGTTGCGTGGCCCTTTTTCTACCGGTTCGTCGTCGTCGAGCAGGATGCGCATGCCGGGACCATCGAGGTCGTCGAACTGGCCGCTGTCGGCCGCCCCGAAGAACACCCACACCGCCAGCACGACGATGAACACGCTCAGGGGGACCAATAGATACAAGGATTCCATTCAACCGGCTTTCATGCGCCGCAGGCGCAGTGCGTTAATGACGACCACGGCGGAACTGAGCGACATGCCCGCCGCCGACAGCCAGGGATTGATCAGGCCAAGGGCGGCCGCGGGAATCGCCACGCAGTTGTAGATGCTGGCCCAGGCCAGGTTCTGGCGAATGATCCCGAGCGCGCGCGCGGCGCCCGTGGCGGCGTCGTCGAGCGCCGATAGTCGGCTGGAGAGCAGCACGCAGTCGGCGCTCAACTGCGCCAGCGCGGCCCCGCCGCCCATGGCGAACGACACATCGGCCGCGCGCAGCACGGCGGCGTCGTTGATGCCGTCGCCAACCATCGCCACCACAGCGCCTGTCGATTGAAGCTGCTGCACGTAGGCGAGCTTCTGCTCCGGCAGCTGCTGGCCGATGGCGGTATCGATGCCGAGCACCGCGCCGGTGCGGCTGACCACACCCTGGTCGTCGCCGCTTAAAAGAATGACGGTCTGGCCACGCGCCTTGAAGCGCCGCACCACGTCAACCGCATCGGCACGCAGCGCGTCGGCCAGTTCGAAGCGCGCCAGCACGATGCCGTTCGCACCAAGATACACATTGCTCACGTCGGGCCACACGGGCGCCGGTGCCGCGCCCGCGTAGCCGTCGCGCCCGAGGCGATAGCGCACGCCGTCGATCACGCCTTCCACGCCCTGCCCCGCTTCGCTATGAAGCTCGCTGGCGTGCAGTTCCGCGCCTGGTGCCGCATTGCGGATCGCCAGCGCCAGCGGATGGGCGCTGCCCGCCTCCAGTGCCGCCGCCAGTTGCAGGCAGCGCGCGCGGTCAAGACTGGCCAGCGGCTCCACATGGCGCAGCAGCGGGCGGCCTTCGGTGAGAGTGCCGGTCTTGTCGAAAACGATATGGGTGGCGCGCTGCAAGGTCTCCAGCACGTGCGGCTGCACCACCAGCACGCCGCGCCGCACCAGCGCGTCGGTGGCGGCGGCCAGCGCGGTTGGCGTGGCCAGCGACAGCGCGCACGGGCACGACACCACCAGCACCGCGATGGCGACCTGCCAGGCGCGCGCCGGGTCGACCATCTGCCAGCCGATGAAGACCGCCACCGTCAGCAGCAGCAGGCCCGCCACGAACCACGCGGCCACCGTGTCGGCCCACTGGGCGATCTGCGGCTTGCCCTGGCCGGCTTTTTCCACCAGCTTGACCAGGCGCGCCAGCGTGCTGTCGCTGGCCACGCGGGTCACGCGCAGCACGATGGCCTGGGTGGTGTTAATCGCCCCGCCGGGCACCTCCATGCCCGGCACGAGCGCCTGGGCGCGGCTTTCGCCGGTCAGCAGGGCCAGGTCGACATCGGACTGCCCTTCGAGGATGACGCCGTCCGCCGCGACCGCGCTGCCCGGTTCGACCAGGATCACATCGCCCTCGGCCAGGCTGGCGGCGGCAACCATGGTGGCCTGGCGCGAATCGGGCCAGGCGGCCAGGCGCTGCGCCGCCGCCGGCAAGGCGCGCTGCAGGTCTTCCAGCGCGCGCGCGGCCTTGCGGCGCGCCATCAGTTCGAGGTAGCGGCTGGCCAGCAGCAGGAAGATGAACATCGTCACCGAGTCGTAATACACCTCGCCGCTGCCGCGCAGGGTGGCCACGACGCTGGCGCCGAAAGCGGCGCCGATGCCGATGGCGACCGGCAGGTCCATGCCTGGCATGCGCGCACGCAAGCTGGCCCACGCGCCCTTGAAAAACGGCTGGGCCGAGTACAGCACGGCCGGCATGGTCAGCAGCAGCGAGGCCCATTGCATCAGGGCGGCCATCGGCGCGTCCATGGTACCGTCGTCGGCAATGTAGGCCGGCAGCGCGTACATCATTACCTGCATCATCGACAGGCCGGCCACGAACAACTGCCGGAACTGCTTCTTGCGGTTGCGTTCGACCTGGGCGCCGTGCTGCGCCGCCTGGTACGGGTAAGCGGTGTAGCCGATACCGCGCAGGGCCTGGACGATGTCGCTCGGTTTGCAGGCGGCGGCGTCCCACGTCATGTGCAAGCGCTCGGTGGCCACGTTGACCTGAGCCTCGCGCACGCCCGGCAGGCGCGCCAGGCGCCGTTCGATCAGCCACACGCAGGCCGCGCAGCGGATGCCGTCGAGCGAAAACACGCCTTCGCGCGCCTCCCCGGCCGTGGCGGGAGCGGCGCTGTCGTACAGCGCCAGTTCGGGCGGCACCAGGTCGACGCCTTCGGCCCGGTCGGCGAACACGCTGCGGGTGCGGTAGTAGTCGGCCAGGCCGCTGTCGACGATGCCTTGCGCGACCGCTTCGCAGCCCGGGCAGCACATCGGACGCGGCTCGCCGTCGATGCGCACCGACCAGCTGGCACCCAGGGCCACCGGCAGCCCGCAGTGGTAGCAGGCGGCGGCGAATGGCTGCGCGCTCAATGCACGCCTCCCGTGATGCACAGCGCGTCGAGCCAGCTGCCCTGGCCACCGATGGCGGCGCGCACGAGGCCCAGCAGGCCGAATGCCAGCACCAGGGTGCCGGCGCCGAGGCGCACCGCGCGCTTTTGCAGGGCCGCGCGCAGGCGCTCGCCCGCCATGCCCATGGCCAGCAGCATCGGCAAGGTACCCAGGCCGAAGGCCAGCATGACAATGGCGCCCCCGGCGCCGGAACCCGTGAACATGGCCGTCATCAGCACGCTGTAGACCATCCCGCACGGCAGCCAGCCCCACAGGGCACCCAGCGCCAGCATCTTGAGCGGACGATCGATCGGCACGATGAAGCGCATCAGGGGACGCGCGCGCTGCCACAGGCCCTGCCCCAGCGCCTCCAGCTTCGCCAGGCCGCGCCAGGCATCCATCAGGTACAGGCCGAGGATCACCAGCATCAGGTTGGCCAGCCAGTAGCCGCCCGCCTGCACCGCGGTCAGCCCGGCCAGGGTGCGCGCGCCGCCGGCAATGCCGCCGGCCAGCGCGCCTGCGGTCATGTAGCTGGCGATGCGGCCGGTGTTATAAGCCAGTACGCGCGCCATGCCATCGGTCGCCGCGCGCTGTGTCATGACGGCTACCGGAAACGGGCGCGCCGCCACGGGCGCCGCCGAAAACGCGCTGACGATCCCGCCGCACATGCCGACGCAGTGGACGCTGCCGAGCAGGCCCACCATGAACACCGGAATCAGGCTTAATGCGGTCACCGGCGCTCCGTCAGATCGTTCGGGAGTAGCGTGGCGCCGGCGCGGCCTGCTGAAGATAGCGGTCGAACACCATGCACACGTTGCGGATCAGGAGGCGCCCTTTCGGCGTCACGCTCAGCCATTCGGGGCCGATGGTCACCAGGCCGTCGCATTCGAGCACCTTGAGGCGTTCCAGTTCGGCCGCGAAGTAGGTGCCGAAGGCAATCGGAAAGCCCTGTTCGATCGATGGCATCGACAGCTCGAAATGGCACATCAATGTCTGGATGATGGTGCGGCGCAGGGCGTCGTCCATGCCCAGGCGGATGCCGCGCGCGACCGGCAGCTCGTTCTTGTCGATCAGGTCATAGTAGGCGTCGAGCATCTTCACGTTCTGGCTGTAGGTGGCCGCCACCGCGCTGATGGCCGACACGCCGCACGACACCAGGTCCATGTCGGCATGGGTCGAATAGCCCTGGAAGTTGCGGTGCAGCCGGCCCTGGCGCTGGGCCACGGCCAGGTCGTCGTCCGGCTTGGCGAAATGGTCCATGCCGATGTAGACATAGCCAGCCTGCTCCAGCCGGCGGATGGCCAGGCCCAGCATGTCGAGCCGCTCGTCGGGGCTCGGCATGTCCGCCTCGTTGATGCGGCGCTGCGGCTTGAACAGGTGCGGCATGTGCGCGTAGTTATAGATGGCGATGCGGTCCGGATCGGCCTTGATCACCTTTTCGATGGTCTGCGCCATCGTGAACACGTTCTGCTTGGGCAGGCCGTAAATGAGGTCGATGCTCACCGAGCGGAAACCCGCCTCGCGCGCGGCGTCGATGACGGCCTGGGTTTCGGCCTCGGGCTGGATGCGGTTGACGGCCGCCTGCACCGCCGGATCGTAATCCTGCACGCCCAGGCTGACCCGGTTGAAGCCCTGGCGGCGCAGGCTGAGCACGCGCTCGCGCGAGACCGTGCGCGGATCGATTTCGATCGAATACTCGCCCGTGCCGTCGGGAGCGAACTGGAACCAGCGGCGCAGGTGCTCCATCAGTTCTTCCATCTGCGCGTCGGTAAAGTAAGTCGGCGTGCCGCCGCCCAGGTGCAGCTGCTCGACCTGGTTCATGCCGGCGAACAGCCTGCCCTGCATTTCGATTTCGCGTTTCAGGTAGCCCAGGTAGGTCACCGCCTTGTCGTGGTTCTTGGTGACGATCTTGTTGCAGGCGCAGTAGTAGCACACCGATTCGCAGAACGGAATGTGCAGGTACAGCGAGAGCGGCTTGACCGAGCCGCGCGTGCGCAGCCCGGCCACCGCCTGCAGGTAGTCGCGGTAGCCGAAGGCCTCGCTGAAACGGTCGGCGGTCGGATACGAGGTATAGCGCGGGCCGTTCTGGCTCAGCTTGCGGATCAGCGCGGCATCGAAATCGAGGGGACGCGGGTTGGCGATGGGGATGACGGTATGCGACATGATGGTAGGCTCCTGGCTATGGGGACCGAGTGTAGGGATCAGGGCGCGCGAAATCCTTGACCTGCATCAAAAACGGCTGAGTCGGCCCGGGTTAGCCGATTCGCACGCTTGCCCCTCAACCCGCTCTCGCCACCGAACTTGAATACCGCGATCGCCTGCGCCAGGTGCCCGGCCTGCTCGGCCACGCTGGCGGCGGCGCTGGCCGATTCCTCGACCAGCGCGGCGTTCTGCCGGGTGATCCGGTCCAGCTGCGCCACCGCCTCGTTGACCTGGGCGATGCCGCTCTTTTGCTCCACGCTCGCGCGCGTAATGTCGCTCATGATGGTGGTGGCGCGCTGCACCGATTCGACCACGCCGGCCATGGTGCCGCCGGCTTCCTCGACCAGGCGGTCGCCGTTCCTGACCTTGGCGACCGAGTCCTCGATCAGGTGCTTGATATCGCTGGCGGCGGCCGCCGAGCGCTGGGCCAGGGCACGCACTTCGCCCGCCACCACGGCGAAGCCGCGTCCCTGCTCGCCGGCGCGCGCCGCTTCCACTGCGGCGTTGAGCGCAAGGATGTTGGTCTGGAAGGCGATCCCGTTGATCAAACTGATGATATCGACAATCTTGGCAGCCGAATCACTGATCTGGCCCATCGTCGCGCCCACCTGGGCCACCGCCTGGCCGCCCTTGCCGGCAATCGACGATGCCGACAGCACCAGCTGGTCGGCCTGCAGCGCGCGCTCGGCGTTGTCGCCCACGGTGACGGCAAACTGCTCCATGCTGGAGGCGGTTTGTTCCAGGCTGGACGCCTGCGACTCGGTGCGCGCGGCCAGGTCGGCGTTGCCGACGGCGATGTCGCGCGTGGCCGCCTCGATCGAGGCCACGCTGGTGCGCACGTCGCCGATGATGGCGCGCAGGTTCACCGCCACCTGGCGCAGGCCGCGCAGCAGCTGGCCCATGTCGTCGGTGCGCTCATTGGTGAACGCGAACGACAGGTCGCCCCCGGCCAGCGCCTGTACCGCCTCGGCGGCCTGCCGCATCGGTACCACGATGGCGCGGGTAAGCGCCACCCAGCCGCCCAGCGCCAGCAGCGCGCCGAACGCGCCCACCCCGGCCAGCATGGCGCTGCCGGACGCCGCGCCCAGGCCCGCCGGCAGCACGGCGAGAGACGCCATCAGGATGCCGATCCGTACCCCGATCGGCAGGTGCAAGGCGGCGCGCACGCGCGCGGCGATGCCGGTGCGCGCCGCGGCGCCGTCGACGATGGCCAGGCCATCGGCACGCCCTTCCTTGAAACGCTGGTACAACTCGGCGGCGCCCTTGATCTGCGCGCGCGTGGGGCGCGTGCGCACCGACATGAAGCCGGCCACCTGGCCGTTTTCCTTGACCGGGGTGACGTTCGCCACCACCCAGTAAAAGTCGCCGTTCTTGCGCCGGTTTTTCACCACGCCGGTCCAGGGACGGCCGGCCTTCATGCTGCGCCACAGGTCGGCGAAGGCGTCGGCCGGCATGTCGGGATGGCGCACCAGATTGTGCGGCTTGCCCAGCAATTCGTCCTCGGCGAAGCCGCTGACCTCGATGAAGGAAGCATTGACGTAGGTGATGATGCCCTTTGTGTCCGTTTTCGACACGATGGACTGACCTTCGCGCAGCTCGTATTCGATCCCTGTCACCGGCAGATTATTGCGCACGGAGATACTCCTTTTGCCCTGAGGCATTAATTCAACAGGGGGAGTCTAGTGAGCTTGGTGACCGAAATCCTTGATTTGCATCAAAAACGGCCGGGCGGCCGGGGTACCGGCAGTCTACAAGGGTAGCCGCATGTGCACCGAGCCGTCTTCGGCCGCCTTGCTGATCTCGAACCCGAGCTTGCGCGCCAGTTTGGTGATGCGGGTGTTTTGCGGCAGCGCCTCGCCCACGATCTCGCGCGTGCCGCGGCTGCGGCAGTAGGCGATCAGCTTTTCCATCAGCACCTGGCCCAGCCCCTGCCCTTTCAGGTCGGAGCGCACCGTCACCGCGAATTCGGCGGCGACGTTATCGGGGTCGCACACCACGCGCGCCACGCCGAGCGTTTCGTTCACCCCATCCGGCCCGGGGCGCGTGGCGATGAACGCCATCTCGCGGTCGTAGTCGATCTGGGTGAAGCGCGCCAGCTGCGAGGCGTTCAGTTCGCGTACGCGCACGAACATGCGATAGCGCACATCGTCGTCGCTCAGGGCATTGAAGAAGGTGACGTGGGCCGGGCCATCCTCGGGCTGGATGGGGCGCAGCAGCAGCGATGCGCCGTGCCAGTCGATGCGCTCTTCCAGCTCGTGCGGATAGGGCCGGATCGCCAGCCGGTCCAGGGTGCTGGCCGACTGGTCGGCGATGGCCACCCGCATGCGCGCGTCGAGCGCCAGCGCGCCGTCGCTGTCGACCAGCAGCGGATTGATGTCCAGCTCCACCAGCTCGGGCAGGTCGGCCACCATGTGCGAGACGCGCATCAGGGTGGCGATGATGGCGTCCATGTTGGCGGGCGGGCGGTTGCGGTAGCCGGCCAGCAGCCTGGCCACGCGCGTGCGCGAGATCAGGTCGCGCGCCAGCACCACGTTCAGCGGCGGCAGCGCCACCGCGTGGTCGGCCGTCACTTCCACCGCGATGCCGCCCTGCCCGAACAGGATCACGGGGCCGAACACCGGGTCGGTGGCCACGCCGATGATCAGTTCGTGGGCCTCGGGACGGCGCGCCATCTGCTGCACCGAAAAGCCTTCCAGGCGCGCCTGCGGCTGCAGTTCGGCCAGGCGCTTGTTCATGCGCTGCGCCACCGCGCGCACCGCGTCGGCGTCTTCCAGGTCGAGCGCCACGCCGCCCATGTCGCTCTTGTGGGTGATGTCGGGCGAGAGGATCTTGAGCGCGACCGGAAAGCCGATCTCGCGCGCCGCCGCCACCGCTTCCTCGACCGAGGCCGTGCTGCGCGTCTGCACCACGGCCACCCCGTAGGCGGCCAGCACCGCCTTGGTTTCCGGCTCGCTGAGCAAGGTGCGCCCGGACGCCAGCGCAGCATGTACCAGCGCGCGCGCCGCCGCCGGATTGGCCGCGCCGTCGGCTAGCGCGTCGTCGCAGGCGGCCGGCGGCACCTGCATCAGCAGGTTCTGGTTGCGCCGGTACTGCACGATCTGCAGATAGGCGCTGACCGCTTCCTCCGGCGTGCCGAAGCTGGGAATGCCGGCTTCGGTGAAAATCGCGCGCGCCTCGGCCACGGCGTCGCCGCCCAGCCAGCAGGCCAGGATGTTGCGCGACGAGGCCTTGGCCAGCGGCGCGATCGCGCGCGCGATCTCAAGACTGGGCACGATCGCCGTCGGCGCGTGAATGAACAGGATGGCGTCGGCCTGCGGGTCCTGCAGCACGATGTTCAGGGCGTCGACGTAGCGCTGGACCGGGGCGTCGCCGATGATGTCGACCGGGTTGGCGCCCGACCAGGTGGACGGCAGCACGGCGTCCAGCCTGGCGACGGTGTCGGGCGCGAGCTGCGCCATGCTGCCTTTGCCGCTCACCACGGCATCGGTCGCCATCACGCCGGGGCCGCCGCCATTGGTCAGGATCACCAGGCGCTCGCCGAACAGCGGGCGCGCGTGCGCCAGCGTCGCCACGGCGGCGAACAGGTCTTCGGTGCCGAGCACGCGCAGCATGCCGGCGCGGCGGATGGCGGCATCGTACACGTCGTCGGAGCCGGCCAGCGCGCCGGTGTGCGAGGCAGCCGCCTTGGCGCCTTCGGCCACCCGGCCCGCCTTGAGCACCAGGGTCGGTTTGCTGCGCGCGGCGGCGCGCGCGGCCGACATGAACTTGCGCGCGTGGCGCACGTCTTCCATGTACAGCAGGATGGCGCTGGTGTGCGGGTCGCTCGCCAGATAGTCGAGCAGGTCGCCGAAATCGATGTCGGCGCTGTCGCCCAGCGAAATGAACTTGGAAAAACCGATTCCGCGCGACTTGGCCCAATCGAGCACGCCCGTCACCAGCGCCCCCGATTGCGACACAAAGGCGATTTTTCCGGGCAGCGCGCCGGTGTGCGCGAAGCTGGCATTGAGGCCGATGCCGGGCACCAAGAGGCCCACGCAGTTCGGCCCCAGCAGGCGCAGCGTGTAGGGCCGGGCCGCGTCCAGCGCGGCCTGCCTGAGCGTGCGCCCCTGGCTGTCGTGCAGCGCGCTCAGGCCCGCGGTCAGGATGATGGCCGCACGCGTGCCCGCTTCGCCCAGCTGGCGCACCAGGCCCGGCACGGTGGCCGGCGGCGTGCAGATGATGGCCAGGTCCGGCGCCGCCGGCAGGGCCGACACGCGCGCGTACACGGGCAGCCCGGACAGGGTGTCGTACTTGGGATTGACCGGATAGACCGCGCCGCTGAAACCACCCTCGATGACGTTGCGCAGCACGGTCGCGCCCACGCTGTTGGGACGCGCCGAGGCGCCGATGATGGCCACCGACCGCGGTGCGAACAAGTGCTGCAGATTTCTGACGCTCATGGCGATCCCTTTAGATTGATTCTGACGATGGGCGCACAGCGTAGACGGCCCGGGCGGGGCCGCGCTTGATGTGCATCAAATATAACAAAACAAAGGTTTGCGCAGGGCGAACATCGCTGGACTGCGGCCGTGGCAGGGCCTACGCTGAGGTAACCAAGCCAACAGGAGCCGCCATGCCGTACAAGACCATCCTCGTTCATGCCGATCATTCGCGCCACGCCGAAGCGCGCCTGCAGGCCGCCACCGCGGTGGCGGCGGACTGCAACGCCCATCTGGTGGGCGCGGCCATGAGCGGCGTCTCGCGCTACCTCTACCAGGATGGCGGCACGGACCTGATGCAGACGGTGCTGGCATCCCACCTGGAAGAACTGAACCGGCGCGCCAACGCCGCCCTCGACCACTTCGAGCGGGTCGCCGCCGGCGCCGCCGTGCGCTCGTTCGAGCGGCGCCTGGTCGACGACGAGCCGGCGGCCGCGCTGGCGCTGCAGGCGCGCTATGCCGACCTGGTGGTGGTGAGCCAGTCCGACCCGGACGATCCGGTCGCCCGCATGACGCCCGGCCTGCCCGAATACGTCATGCTGGCCAGCGCGCGCCCGGTGCTGGTGGTGCCGCATGCCGGCCGCTTTCCCGCCATCGGCAGTGAGGCGCTGGTGGCGTGGGACGCTAGCACCGCCGCCACGCGCGCGCTGGCCAATGCCCTGCCGCTGCTCAAGCGCGCGCGCCGCGTCACGGTGGCGGTGTTCAATCCCGATGAAGCGCACGGCCAGCAGCCCGGCGCCGACATCGCCCTGTATCTGGCGCGCCACGGCATCAACGCCGAGGTCATGGCCCAGCGCACCAGCATCGATGTCGGCGAAGCGCTGCTGTCGCTGGCGGCCGATGTCGACGCCAACCTGATCGTCATGGGCTGCTATGGCCATGCGCGCGTGCGCGAACTGCTGCTGGGCGGGGTGACCGCCACCATCCTCAAGTCGATGACGGCGCCGGTGCTGATGTCGCACTAGCACCAGCGGCGGCGGCAGCATCCTGCTGCGCCAGCCACTCGCGCGCCGCGTCCACCGCCGCATCGAGTTCGCGCGCGGCGCGCAGGAACAGGGCCGCGGTGTCGCCGGCCGGCTCGCCCTTGAGCGACTGCTCCAGCTCCAGCGAGGCAGCCGCAAAGCGCTTGGCGCCGACGCTGCCGATCCCGCCGCGCAGCGAGTGGAGCGCCATGGCCGCCTCAAGATCGCGCCCGGCATCCCAGTGCACCCGCGCCTGGTCGAACTGCTGGTGGCCCTCGCCCACCACGCGCCGCACCAGGCTGGCGACCGCCGCCAGGTGCTCCGGATTGCCTTTGGCAATTTCGATCAGGGGCCCGAGGCGCAGCACCGGCAAGGCCGGCGTACCCGGCGCCGCCAGCGCTGGCGCCGCCGGCGCGCCCTCACGCTCCAGCCCCGGCAGGTGGCGCACGATCGCCCTGAGCATCTCTTCGACCTCGATCGGCTTGGCGATGACGTCGTTCATGCCGGCGTCGGCGCAGGCGCGCCGCTCCGACTCGGTCACGCCGGCCGTCAGCGCCAGCACCGGTAACGTCAGGCGCAGGCCGGCGCGGATGCGGCGCGCCGCCGCATAGCCATCCATCACCGGCATCTGGATATCCATCAGCACCAGGTCGTAGGCGCCCGGATTGGCGGCCAGCCGCGCCAGCGCCAGCTGGCCGTTGCCGACGATGTCGAGGCGCGCGCCCACGCTCTCGAGAATGCCGCGCGCGACCACCTGGTTCAGTTCATTGTCTTCGGCCAGCAGCAGGCGCACGCCGTCGAGGCGCACCGTGCTGGCGGCACCGTGCAGGGCCGCCAGCGCACCGGCCGGACGCGCCGCGGCCTGGGCGCGCTGCACCAGCACTTCGTGCACGGTATCGAACAGACTCGAACCGGTGACCGGTTTGCTGAGGATGGCGTCGGCCTGGCCGGCGGCACCGCTGTCCATCAGCTTGCCGCGCCCATAGGCGTTGACCATCAGGGCGATCGGCAGGCGCGCGGCCGGCATGCGTTCGCGCAGCGCGCGCATGGTGGCCGCGCCGTCCATGCCGGGCATCTGCCAGTCGAGCAGCACCACGTCGTAGTGGCGCTGCACGGCGGCGGCGCGCGCCACCATCTCGAGCGCCTCGGCGCCTGAGCCGGCCACCTCGGCTTCCCAGCGCCAGCCGGCGATGGTCTTGGACAGATAGTCGCGGCTGGTGGCGTTGTCGTCCACCACCAGCAGGCGCAGGCTGCCCAGCGGCGCTTCGGGGGCGCTGGCATCCTCCTGGTCGGGCGCAACGCGCAGCGGCAGGCTGACCGTGAACTCGCTGCCGCGCCCCGGGGCGCTATCGAGTTCGATGGTCCCTTTCATCATTTCGGCCAGGTGCTTGGAAATGGTCAGCCCCAGGCCGGTGCCGCCGAAGCGCCGCGTGGTGGACGAGTCGCCCTGGGTGAACGGCGAAAACAGGCGCGCCTGCTGCGCTTGATCCATGCCGATGCCGGTATCGCGCACGCGGATGCGCAAGGTCAGGCGATCGTCCGCGCGCGCGCTGGCGTCGACCAGCACGCTCACTTCGCCGTGCTCGGTGAATTTGATGGCGTTGCCGGCCAGGTTGACCAGCACCTGCTGCAGGCGCAGCGCGTCGCCCACCAGCGCGCGCGGCACGTCCGGCTCGACCCCGATGGCCAGGTCCAGGTCCTTGTCGCCGGCCGACACGCTCATGATGTCGGCCACCGCCGCCAGCACGCCGCCCAGGTCGAAGCGCGCTTCGGCCAGTTCCATGCGCCCGCCCTCGATCTTGGAAAAGTCGAGGATATCGTTCATGATCCCCATCAGCGACTGGCCCGAGCTGCGGATCATGTCGAGGTATTTGCGCTGCTCGGGTTTCAGATCCGTGTGCCCCAGCAGGTAGGTCATGCCGAGCACCGCGTTCATCGGGGTGCGCAGTTCGTGGCTCATATTGGCCACGAACTCGCCCTTGGCGCGGCTGGCGGCCTGGGCGCGGTCGCGCTCGTGTTCGAGTTCGGTGGCGCGCGCGGCAATCTCGCCGGCCAGGCGGCGCCGCTCGCTGATATCGCGCACGAACGCGTTGGCCACGTAGCCGTCGGCGGTATGGAAGGCGGCCACCGACATTTCGATCGGGATCTCGCGCCCGTCGCGGCACAGGGCGGTCACTTCGAGCCGGTTGTTGATGACCGGGCCGGTGCCGCTGCGGGTGAACTGCAGGAAGCCCGCTTCGTGGGCGGCGCGCTGGGCCGGCGGGATGATCAGTTCCGACAGGCGGCGGCCGATGGCCTCGGCCGCGCTCCAGCCGAAGGTGCGCTCGGCCTCGGTATTCCAGTCGCTGATGCAGCCATCGACGCCGATCGCGATGAAGGCGTCGTTCGAGTTCTCCAGAATCACCTTGATGCGGCGCTGCTCGCGCACCAGCTGGGCCAGCAGCGGACGCACCTGGATCAGCAGCATCGACGCGCCCAGCCCGACCAGCGCGATGAGCATGAGCATCAGGGTATTGGCCTTGTTGCGCAGCGGCAGGTAGACGGTATCGAGATTGCTCTTGACCACCACGCCAAGGCCGAACTCGCGGATCGGGGTGTAGGCGGCGAACACGGCCACGCCGCGCAGGTCGCGCGTGACCGTCACCCCCGTATTCCCCAGCAGCGCCCGGTTGATCGGCAGGTTGACCTTGCCGTCGGGCTTGAGCATGGGAATGCGGAAGGTGTTCGGGTAAAAACGGGTGGGCGCGCACAGCGCATCCTTGCCGTCCAGGCTGCACAGCAGCACGTCGGACGAGGGACTGCTGGCGCGGATGCCGGCCAGCAGGCGGTCCACGATCGGCAATTGCTGTTCGGCCAGCATGCGCCCGACGACGCGCTCGCCGTCGCGCACCTCGTTTTCGGTGGCCAGCACGTAGTGACCGGGCCACAGCAGGCGGGCGCGCTGGCCGCTGGTGACCAGCGGCTGCCCCGCACCCGTGCCAGGCTCGGTGAACACACCGATGGAGGCGAGCACCCTGCCGTCGAGGCTCTCGAAACGCAGCGCGCTGATACCGGCGTTCATGAAACTGCCGGCAGCCTGCAGCAGCGCGGCGCGCGCGGGGGCATCGTCGGCGCCGGCGGCCAGGCGCGTCACCGGCCCCGTGACCGAGGGCCGGCTGGCGATGGTGCGCGGGAACCACAGGCTCGTTTCAAGCGAGTTGCCGACCGTGGCGGCGCTGCTGACGGCTGACAAGCGCATATTGTCGGAAATCGATTCCTCATAGCTGTCGCGCATGGCGGCAAAACCGGCCGCGCCGGCGCTCGCGGCCACCAGCGCCACCACCGCAATGGCGCGCGCGGTGATGCGGTTTTCCTTGTCCAGGACATCCCCGCGCACGGTGACGGTATTGCGCAGCGACCACAGGCCCAGCCCCAGCACGCTCATCCCGACGGCGGTGGGCGTGACCATGGCATTGTAGGCCGCCAGGCGGTACAGCACTTCGAGCTTGAGGAAGTAGCCGGCCAGGGCCGCCAGACCGAGTCCGGTCACGCCGGCCGCGCAGAAGGTCAGCAGGCCGGCCTGGCGCCGGCTGCGCCGCGGCAGGCGGATCAGGCGCAAGGCCATCCCGGCCAGCAGGAAGCCGATGCAGGTATTCGGCGCCACGCGCCCGGGATGGGGGGTGCTGGCGGTGGGCGCGGTGGGCACGCGCACGAAGTCGATTCCCAGGTTCAGGCCGGTGATGTGCTCGACCAGCACCAGCGCGGGCAGCACCAGCAGCAGCAGCACGCAGGCGTGCCACAGCGGCGCGTGCCAGCTCTTCGGGCGGGCGCGCGGCAGCACCAGGCAGCAGCATACGCCGGCGGCGATGAACAGGATCGGGCTGTTGATGCCCATCTGGGCCGAACCGGGGATCAGGGTGGCGATCGTGTTGCTGTTGAAAATCCAGCGCACCGCTACAAGCGTGCCCAGCAAGCCGACGAACAGGCCGGCGATTTGTTCGGCCGAGAAGACGAATTTTTTCATGGGGAAGCCAGGGTGCGGACCGGTAAAGATTACCACATGAAAATGCGCACAGCTATCAGCCCCGAGCGTTGTATTCCAGCCACGCGTATTGATGAGATCGTACTGTCGAGCTTGATGGCGGCCCCGGGGCATCACCCGGGCGCCGGAACCGGTTAAACTGATGCCTATGAACAATTCTCGAAAAGTCGCCGGCGTCGCCGGCATCGTCAGCGTGCTGTGGGTGGGCGTGACGGCGGCCATCGCGGCCAGCCAGCGCCGCCTGGTCTTCAATCCGACCGTCAAGCGCGAAGTCGACAATCCGCGCAGCAGCGGTCACCGCACGCGCGCCATCGTGCTGCGCGCGCGCGACGGCACCAAGCTGTCGGGCTGGCTGATGACGCCCCAGATTCCCGGTCCGCACCCGGCCGTGGTGTATTTCGGCGGCCGCTCGGAAGAAGTGTCGTGGGTGGTGCGCGACGCCGGCAAGCTGTTTCCCGGCATGGCCGTGCTGGCCATTAATTACCGCGGTTACGGCAATTCGCATGGCGAACCGGCCGAAGCCCACATGGTCGAAGATGGCCGCCTGCTGTTCGACTGGCTGGCCGAGCGCGCCCACGTCGATCCGCAGCGGGTGGCGGTGGTCGGGCGCAGCCTCGGTTCCGGGGTGGCGGTGCAGGTGGCGCTGGAGCGAGCGGTGCATTCGCTGGTGCTGATCACGCCCTACGATTCGATTCTGGCCATTGCCAAGCGCAAGTTCCGCGCGGTGCCGGTCGAGTACGTGCTGCGCCACCGTTTCGAGTCGGTCAAATACGCCTCCTCGCTGAACGCGCCGACTTACGTCCTGCGCGCCGCCTTCGACGACATCGTGCCGCATTCGCATACCGACCTGCTGGTGGCCCAGCTGGGCAAGCTGCACCTGGACGAAACCGTGCCCGATTCGGACCACATGAACATTCCCTACCTGGAAGCGACCCAGGAGCGCATCGCCGCGTTCCTGAGCGCCCGATTTGCCCAGCCGATCGAGGGCATTCCACTCGCTACCGCCCTGCCCGCGCAAGCCGTCAGCGCCGGCAAGACGCTGTAGGGCGCGCCCGATTCAGCGCCGGCGGCGCCGCGCCAGTGCCAGTCCCAGCACCGCCGTCCCGGCCAGGGTCAGGGTCAGGCTGCCCGGTTCCGGCACCGGGCTGGGCGGAACCACATTTTCGAAGCGCAGATTGTCGAGCGCCAGCGCGCCGTTGACGACCGGCAAGGTGCGAAACACCACGCGGTCGAAGCCGGACAGGAATTCGATGCCGATGAAGGAACCGGCGATGCCGTCGCCGCCGGTGTCGAAGAAGGTGCTGCCGACCAGGGTATTGCCGAGGTAGGCGTCGATGAAGGTGTCATCTTCCGGATTGGTGCTCGCGTCCGCGCCGAGCCGGGTGATCACCGACGAAAACACGATGCTGCCGTCGATCTCGGGCGAGCCGTCGATGAACTTGATCGCCACCCGGCTCGGCGGCGCCGGCGAGGTCGCATACACGTCGAGGTCGAAATTGACGAAGGTCGCGCCCAGCGGCGCGTACTGGCTGCCGATCGGACCGGCAACGGCATCCTCGAAATCGATCAGGGTCGGGGCGGTGAAGCCGCCGGCGCCGATCACGCCGGCCTGCGCCGTTCCGGCCAGCAATAGCGCCATGCAAGCCGCGACGGTCATTTTTCCTATCATATATTCTCCAATCTTCTTATGAGCAAAGCTGTCACAAGGCGAAGCAATATGCGTACCCGCAACATGTAGTCAATCTTTTCAGCGACTTAGCGCAACACTAACGGTTTCTTCCAGCTCTGCTGTAAAGAATGCCGACATGGCCGGTGATATAATCTTGTCTTCCGAACAGCTTTCCCAGCCGCCGGATTCGACAACCTACCCCCAGCGCCCATGCCCGTCCTGCTCAACGACCTGCCCCGGCAACGCATCCTGTCGGTCGACGCCTTTCGCGGCCTCACCTTCGTTCTCATGCTTTTCGTCAATTACCTGGCCGCTGCGCGCGGCGTGCCCGCCTGGCTGCTGCACGTCGATGGCGGGGCCGACGGCATGGGCCTGGCCGATATCGTGTTTCCCGGCTTCCTGTTTGCGGTGGGCATGTCGATTCCCTTCGGCGTGAACAGCCGCATCGCGCGCGGCGACGCTGCGCTGCGGGTGTTCGGCCATACGGCTTACCGGGCGCTGGCCCTGATCGTGATGGGCGTGTTCATGGTCAATGCCGAGTCCGGTTACAGCGAGCAAGCCATGCGCATGCCGATCGCGGCATGGTCGCTGGCGTTCTACGCGGCCGTGCTGCTGGTGTGGGGCGTGTACCGCTTCGACAACGCCTTGTTGAACCGCTGCCTGCGCGCGCTCGGCGTGGCGCTGCTGGCGGCGCTGGCCCTGCTCTGGCGCGGCGCCGACGGCACCAGCATGATGACGCCGCAGTGGTGGGGCATCCTCGGCCTGATCGGCTGGGCCTACCTGGCCGGCGCCGTGCTGTACCAGCTGGCGCGCGGGCAACTGACGCTGCTGCTGGGCGCCATGCTGGCCTGCCTGAGCCTGTACATGCTCGCCACCCGCAGCGGCACCGGCACGGCGCTGGCCGGGCATGCCATCCACAGCCTCATCGTGCTGGCCGGGCTGGTATGCGCGCTGCTGTTTTTCGACGGCCAACGCCCTGCTTCGCTGCGCCTGCGCCATGGCGCCGCCTTCGCGGCCGTGCTGGGGGGCGCGGCCTGGGTGCTGCACCGCTGGTACCCGGTCTCGAAGATCGGCGCCACCCCGCCCTGGGCCTTGTATTGCGGCGCACTGTGCGTGGCGCTGTTCGCCCTGCTGTACTGGCTGGTGGAAGTGCGCGCGGCGCGGCGCTGGACGGTGCTGGTCGAACCGGCCGCGACCAGCCCGCTGATCACCTATCTGCTGCCGTTCGCCATCGGCGCCGTCATCAGCCTGGCCGGAGCCCATTTCCGGCCCGCCCTGGTCGAAGGCAATAGCGCATTGCTGGCCGCGGCCGTGTTTACAGCCACGATGGTGCTGGTGGTTGCGCGCCTGAACATACATAATTGCAAGCTCAAGATTTAAGCATGGAGGAACGATGTCGCACACAATCCGCATGAACAAGCTCAGCCGGGCCCTGGCCCTCGCGGCCGCCTTCGGCGCCGGTGCCGCGCATGCCGCCGGACCGGTCCAGGTCGGCTCGTACTACACGGCCTGGAGCACCGAACAAGGCTTTCGCCTGAAACAGCTCGACCAGGCCGGCGTGGCCGCCCGCTTCACGTTCCTGAACTACGCCTTCGCCAATCTGTACAAGATGCCGGACGACACCTACCGCTGCGCTAGCGGGCGCGACATCAAGGATGCGGCCGACGGCGCCGGCATGCGCGCCACGCTCGACTACGCGCACCACTTCAGTGCCAGCGAATCGGTCGACGGCAGCGCCGATGGTCCGTCCCAGCCGCTGGCGGGCAACTTCAACCAGCTGCGCCAGCTCAAGGCCAGGCATCCCAAGCTGAAGGTGATGCTGGCCATCGGCGGCGCCGAATGGTCGCGCTGGTTCTCGGCCGGCGCCGCCACCGCGCCGCTGCGGCGCGCGCTGGTATCGTCCTGCATCGACATGTACATCAAGGGCGACCTGCCGCTGCTCAACGGCCATGGCGGCAAGGGCGCCGCGGCCGGCCTGTTCGACGGCTTCGACATCGACTGGGAATATCCGGGCGTGCCGCTGATGGCGTACAACACCATCAGCCCGGCGGACAAGCAGAATTTCACCCTGCTGCTGGCGGAGTTCCGCAGCCAGCTCACTGCGCTGGGCAAGAAGCAGCGCAAGAAATACTACCTGACGGCGGCCGTCAACAGCGGCGCGAAAACCACCGATGCCACCGAGCCGGACAAGTACAGCAAGTCGCTCGACTGGATCAACCTGATGACCTACGATTTCACCGGCGGCTGGAACAAGCAGGGCCCGACCGGCTTTCACTCGAACCTGTACGCCGACCCGGGCAGCCCCGACACCGACAAGCAGAGCGTCCACAGCGGCGTGCAGCGCTTTTTGAAAGCCGGCGTGCCGGCCAAGAAACTGGTCATCGGCGTGCCCTTCTACGCGCGCGGCTGGAGCGGCGTGCCGCCGGCGCGCTACGGCCTGTACCAGAGCGCGGGCGCGCCGGCGCGCGGCTTCGAGGAAGGCACCGAGAAATACTCGACCCTCGCCGCGCGCAAGACGCCCAAGTTCTACCATCCGGTCAGCAAGCAGCTGTGGACCTACGATAACGGCATTTTCTGGACCTATGACGATCCGCTGGTGATCAAGGAAAAGGCCGCCTACGTGCGCGACAACCGCCTGGGCGGCATGATGTCGTGGGCGCTGGACCAGGACGATGCCGAGTTTTCGCTGTCCAAAGCCATGCTCGAGGCGCAGTGACGGCCGGCCCTCCGGCGCGCGTGCGCAAGGTCGTGGTCCTGTTCGCGCACGCGGCGCCGCAGCGCTCGCGCGTGAACCGCCGCCTGGCCGAGGCGGCGCGCAAGGTGCCCGGGGTCGAGCTGGTGGACCTGTACAACACTTACCCCGACTTTTACATCGACGTGGCGGCCGAGCAGGACAACCTGGCCGATGCCAGCACACTGGTGTTCCTGCAGCCGATCCAGTGGTACGGCATGCCGGCCCTGCTCAAGGAATGGGTCGACATGGTGCTGGTGCCCGGCTGGGCCTACGGCGCCGGCGCCAGCGCGCTGCAGGGCAAGGGTTTCTGGCTGGTGGCCTCGACCGGCAGCCCGCTTGATGCCTACGCGCCGGGCGCCACCCACGGTCACCCGTTCGAGGCGTTCCTGCCGCCCTATCGCCAGATTGCCGCCCTGTGCGGCATGGACTGGATCGATCCGCACATCCTGCATGCCGCCCACCGGGCCAGCGAGGAGGCGCTGGACGCCCACGTCGACGCCTTTGCCGCCCGCCTGACCGCGCTGGCCAGCGCCTGAACACCCCTTAGAAAGCTTTGCGACGATGGAACACGGTTTGCTGCTTAACGCATTGATCTACCTGGCGGCGGCGGTGATCGCCGTACCGATCGCCAAAAAACTGGGCCTCGGCGCCGTGCTCGGCTACCTGCTGGCCGGCATCGCCATCGGACCCTGGGGACTGGGCCTGATCGGCGAGGTCGAAGACATCCTGCACATTTCCGAATTCGGCGTGGTGCTGCTGCTGTTCGTGATCGGCCTCGAACTCGAACCGAAGCGCCTGTGGGCCATGCGGCGCGCCATTTTCGGGCGCGGCGCGGCCCAGGTGCTGGGCGTCACCGGCGCCCTGTGCGCGGCCGCCATGCTGGCCGGCATCGACTGGAAGGTGGCCCTGATTGCCTCCCTCGGGCTGTCGCTGTCGTCGACCGCGATCGCGCTGGCCACCCTGGACGAGCGCAACCTGATGACCACCCCGACCGGCTCGGCCAGCTTCGCCATCTTGCTGTTCCAGGACATGGCCGCCATTCCCATGATCGCCGTGGTGCCGCTGCTGGGCGTGGCCGCCGCCGAAGGAACCGAACAGGGCTGGCTGGGCGCGCTCAAGGTGGTTGCCGTCATCGGCGGCCTGATCTTCGCCGGGCGCCACCTGGTGCGCCCGCTGCTGCGCATCATCGTCAAGACCGGCCTGCGCGAGATATTCACGGCCTTCGCGCTGCTGCTGGTCATTGCGATTGCGCTCCTGATGCAGTGGGTCGGCATGTCGATGGCGCTGGGCGCCTTCATGGCCGGCATGCTGCTGGCCGACTCCGAGTATCGCCACGCGCTCGAGACCGATCTGGAGCCGTTCAAGGGCTTGCTGCTGGGGCTGTTTTTCATCGCGGTCGGCATGTCGGTCGACTTCGGCGTGTTCATGGCGCAGCCGTGGCTGATCCTGGGACTGGTGGCGGCCTTCTTGTGCATCAAGATCGCGGTGCTGTACGGGATCAGCAAGCTGGCCGAGATTGCGCGCAGCCAGCAGGCGCTGTTCGCCTTCATCTTGTCGCAGGGCGGGGAGTTTGCCTTCGTCGTGTTCGGCGCGGCCGAGGCGGCCAAGGTGTTCAGCGCCGAGGTGGCGTCCATCCTGGTGGTCGTGGTGGCGCTGTCGATGGTGGTCACGCCGCTGCTGCTGATCGCCCACGACCGCCTGATCGCGCCGCGCTACCGCGCCGACAAGAAGCGCCAGGCCGACAAGATCGCTCCCAACGACGAGCATGTGATCATTGCCGGCTTCGGGCGCTTCGGCCAGATCGTCGGACGCCTGCTGACCGCCAACGGCGTCAAGCTCACCGTGCTCGACCACGACCCGGACCAGATCGACCTGGTGCGCCGCTTCGGCAGCGAAGTGTTTTACGGCGACGTGACCCGCATCGACCTGCTGCACGCGGCCGGCGCGGCAAGGGCCCGCGCGCTGGTGGTGGCGGTCGACGATATCGACGACAGCCTGAAGCTGGTCGATGCGGTGCGGCGCACCTTTCCGGACCTGAAGATCATGGCGCGGGCGCGCAACGTGACCCATTATTTCGACCTGCGCGACCGCGGCGTGACCATCATCCAGCGCGAAACGTTCGAAGCGGCGCTGATGCTGGGGCGCGAGGTGTTGAACGAGCTCGGGTTCGGCGCTTACCAGGCGCGTCAGGCGGCCAGCAAGTTCCGCATGTTCAACCTGCGCAGTCTGGACAAGATGTATCCGTATTACAAGGACAAGGAACAGTTCCTGTCGGTGGCCAAGCAGGCGCGCGAGGAACTCGAAGCCATGTTCGCGCTCGACGCCGAACTGACCGCCGAGGAAAACAAGAATGGGTGGGATGGGACGTAGCCAGTACCGGTCGCGCAGGAAAGGTCCTGGCACCGGTCACCAATCTTCCACGGCCGCTCGCCGTGGCCAGCCATCTTGCAGGGAAATCGCGTCGATATTGAACCAGACCGGATGGACGTGGTCAAACGATATAACAAGCCGCTCGCTACCTGGGAAGGATCGCCCATGACTTGACGTGCGCGTCTTTCGCACAGGAGCGGCGGCATGGCTCGACTATTCCCGATAAGGAGGTGCACCATGGCATTCGTTAGGGATAGAAAAACGCTGTTGGCAATCAACCGCCGTGCGGCCGAAATGCTGCGCGAGATGGACAAGCGCGGCGACGTTTTCACATCCCCCGGGAAAGCGCCGCCCGGGCCATGCGGTTCCGAGGCCGTTGC
The DNA here is from genome assembly GCF_030846505.1 of Massilia pseudoviolaceinigra. NCBI lineage: Bacteria > Pseudomonadati > Pseudomonadota > Betaproteobacteria > Burkholderiales > Oxalobacteraceae > Massilia > Massilia pseudoviolaceinigra. The sequence continues at coordinate 36,506 of NZ_JAVCWL010000035.1, forward strand.
GGCGGACGCCGATCTGTGGCCGTCGCCAACGACCCAGCTCAGCCTTGAAGAAATACGGGAAGCGATCAGCGACGGGCGGAGACTTTAGCAAATGCATTTCTTGACGCAACGCTTGAATCGAGCAAGGCAAGGCTGCAAGCCGAATTCATGACAACGGCGATTGGTCAACAGTTGGCCACGATCCTTGCCCATCAACGTGCACGCAAAGGGCTCACCGGCTGGCTCAAGGACGTGAGCGCCAATCTGAGTGTGAATGTCCTGACGATCCTGTTCATTGCAGCGCTGGTTTTCGGCTACCGTCTCCTTGATGGCTGGCTGAACCATCTGAGCACGCAGACCGGTGTCAGTTCCACTTAAAAATCCGGTCGGCCCGCGCTTGCCGACTGGGCCGGCGACCCTGTCATCGCCGCGTTGACCGGTACATAACGGCCCGACACTGCCCGCCGCGACGGCGGGCAGTGTCCCGCTGGCCCGCTTGCGGCCGATCACGTGTTGAAAGCCCTTCCCCCGCTGCATCCATGTCAGCCTCGCTGTACTTACCGCTGTCGCCACCAGCGATGTAGAATCGCGCTCACCGGCATTTCAATAACGATAACAACCCCACGTCCATGAACATCCCTGAAAAACTCCGCTCCATCAAAGCCTCGCTCTCCGAACGCAGCCGCGAACGCAAGCGCCTGCGCGGCCCCGCCGACCTGAACTACGCCATCGCCGATTCGATCGAACTGCTCGACGCCGGCGCCTGGCAGGCCCTGGCGGAGCACGCCGGCTTCTTCATGTCCTTCGCCTACCTCAAGTCGCTCGAACAGGTACTGCCGCACAACCTGTCGCCGCGCTACGCCCTGATCTACAGCGGCGCCGGCGCCGAGCGCATGCCGGTCGCGGCCGTGTACATGCAGATCGCCGACCTCAACCTGGCGCAGGCGCGGCCGGCCAAGAGCCAGGCTGTCTCCACGCGCCCCGCCCCGCTCGACGAGCTGGCGAAAAAGACCACCCAGCGCATCCTCAGCTGCGGCAACCTGCTGACCTTCGGCCAGCACGGCATCGCCATGGCGCCCGACGCCGACCCCAAGCTGGCCTGGCATGGCGTGGCCGAAGTGCTGTACCGCGTGCGCCAGGCCGACAAGCTGGTCGGCAAGACCCACTTCATCATGATCAAGGACTTGCACGCGCCCCACACCGATCATGCGGCCCATCTGGAACACCTGAGCTACCGTTACGTGGAAACGGAACCGAACATGGTGCTGGCCCTGCAGGACGACTGGAAGCACTACGACGACTACCTGGCCAGCCTGGCCTCCAAGTACCGCAGCGGCGTGCGTAACGCCGTCTTCAAGACCCTGGACGAGGCGGCCTGCACGCTCGAACAGTTAAGCGACCTGGACGCCGTGCGCGAGCAGATTCACGGGCTCTACAAGGAAGTGCAGGTCAACGCCGGCTTCCGCCCGTTCGAACTGCGCCCCGAGTATTTCCCGGCGCTGCAAAAGGCGGCTGGCGAGCGCTTCCGCTGCAGCGTACTCAAGCGCGATGGAGAGATGCTCGGTTTCCTGATCTCGGTGGCCGATGGCGACACCTCGATCGCCTACCACATCGGCTTTAACCGCGCGGCGGCGGCCGACCTGCCGATCTATCTGCGGCTGCTGCACGCCGGCATCGCCGACGCCTTGTCGATGGGCTGCAAGCAGGTGTCGTTCGGCCGCACCGCGCTCGAACCGAAAGCGGCCCTGGGCGCCAAGCCGCAGACCTTCGGCATCCTGGTGCGGCACCGCCAGCCGGTGCTCAACAAGATGATCAAGCATCTGCTGCTGGGCATCGAGCATGATGACGCGCCCGAACGCAGTCCATTCAAGAAGCCGGCCAAGGTCGCCTGAGCAGCGGGAAAAAACGACATGGCGTCTGCCTGATGGGGAGGCATGACGCCATATTCACTTACGGAGTGTCGTATGGGTTCCAACGGTAACAGTGTTTGCCGGAATTGCAAATTTGCAGCGCCTCGAACTTTGTTTTGAGTTGAATGACCCTGTTTTTCCGACATCCTAGCGTGTTGTGATGACTACTGCTGACGGGACCGTTTTTCTCGAGGTGGATGTGAAACTGCGGAGTGCTTCCATCACATTTCAAGTCATAGAGAACAACTCTGCCCGTCAGCCGAGGTTCGCTGAAGGAGTTGGTTTTGACCCAGGCCCAATTGAAGACCACCCTTGCTCCACCGTCAGTGCTTCGTAGATCACCGGTGATCGCATGGACAAACCCGCTCGCCCCCCACAGCCCGGCAACGACAGAGACTGCGACAACCTTCTTTAAAGAATCTTTGCTTGACATGATTTGCTCCTCATGAATATTGCGATTGAAGGTAGGCGGATCTGTTTCCCCGATACCTCAACGCCCGTGTTCGTCGGAGTGCGGGATGTAGAACGGACCGACTGATGTGAAGTAGCGGGCTCTTCTTCAGCCTACCGTTGCCCTACCCTCGACAGCTGAGAATCCTCAAGCATGGAATTGAGCCAGATGCTTGTTGCCGGAGCGCCCGATGCGGCGCCGTCGCTGAGGCATGCGCGAATGGCCGAGTCACAGCCAGCGCATATGCTTCGATGCGCATTTCACATCCATGTAGCCAAATCGAGCGGCGAGATAGTATTGTGCGTCGCAGTCCGCCGGCACCTGACGGCACCTGACGGCCCATGATGAGACGGCTGCGGCACGCGTCGTCGCTAATCCTGCGGCACTGGGGCAAGTGTCGCCGACGTGGCAACGATAAAGAACGTCAGCGAGTCCATCCCGGCCGAGCTGTTGGCATCGATGGCAACCACGGTTTCGTCCTCGTCGACTGCCACCAGCGCGCTAACTGAAAGGCGCTCGGCCGCGCTGGCAAGGCGAAACGTAGGGTGGCTGAACTCGGTGGGGCAAGCGAGGTAGCAGACGCCATGAAACGAAACCATGTGCCGCGCACACGACAACGAGCATCCTGCCGAAAAGCTCAGTGAGTAGCCGTCAAAGGACCGGATGCACCAGTCCCACCCGCCGTCACGGTTGAGCTCTTGAAGGAGTTCATGCAATGTCGTTTTCCATCCGTGTCAGATGCGCTATCCAGGGCATGCGAGCGTATCGCGCTTTTCGCCGATATCATCCCATTCCTGCTGACGCTACATGAAATTACGCGTATGCAGGGCCGACAACTGCTGCGCCTCTGTTTTTGAGAAACCCAGCCGCTCAAGGCGCGATTGGCGCCCTTCGGCCATGTCCACCATCAGCTGCTGCACGCGCTGGTAGCCGGCCGCAATCGCCGCCGGCGTCAGTGCGCCCGCCGCCAGCAGGATCAGCGAATCGAACACTTCCTCGTTCAGGCCCGAACTGGCCGCCAGCGCATCGTTGCGCGACTGGACCGCGTTGGCCAGGCGCGTGCGAAAGGCCGGCTCGCGTCCGAGCCGCGCCGCCAGGTGCGTCATGCCGAAGGCGACATGGCGCGCTTCGTCGCGCGCAGCCAGGCGCGCGATCTGGCGCGTGACCGGATCGGGCGCGTACGCGTGCAAGAAATGCAGCAGGCTGACAAAGGTCCCCTCCCCCAGCACCGACAGCAAAAACTCGGCTACCGAAAAATCCTGCTCGTCCAACAGCGTCTTGAGCGAACTTTGTCCGCCCGCCGTCGACAGGCCCGGCTCGCGGCCCTTGAGGCGCACGCGGCGCGTAAACACCTCGATGTGGCGCGCTTCGTCGGCCACCTGGATCGCCAGCACCGCCTGCACTTCGCGGTAGTGCGGGTGCACCTGTCCCAGAAAGCGCGCCGGCACCACCAGCGCCGCCACTTCATTCTCGATCATGTAGGTCAGCACCTGCACCACCGCGTCTTCGACGATGTCGGGCAAGGTGAACTCGGCTTTCCAATCGATCGCCGTCTCCGGGTCCCACTGGGCCGCGGCGGCCTGTGCGTACAAATCGGCGGCCCGTTCGGCCCACACTTCCTCCTTCTGATCAAGGCGAAACCGCATGGCCGGCGAACCCGCCTCCACCGTCGCGCCGCGCGCCGCCAGGCCCCACTGGGCCTTGGCCTGATCGGCGATGGCGCCCTCGGCGCGCGGATCGGCGTGGCCGCTGTGCAGCGCCGCGCGCCAGCGGCCCGCCGACGCGCCGCCGCGCGTCACGCGCACCAATCTGCGCCCGTCCACCTCAAGCGCCGTGCACGGGTGCCCCTGGCTGCGGCACCAGGCGGCCAATTGCCCGTCCCAGCCCGCGCCAGCGCCCGTGACGTCCAGCGCTTCGCCGGGCGCCAGCTGCTGCAAGCCGTGCTTGACCAGCAGATGGGCGCCGGCGTCGAAGCCGAGATCCTCAATATCGATAGTCGGCTGCAAGGATCTTCCCTTCCGCATCGTAGAAGCGCTCGTCGTCCACCGCGCGCACCAGCGCGTCGTAGCCGCTCACCCGCCCCGGCAGCCAGGTTTTCAGTCCTTCCAGTTCGAGCAGCGGGCGCACGTCCGGGTCGTCCCAGCTCATGGCCAGCAGCAGTTCGCCGAAGCGCGCAATCTGCGCCGCGGGCGCGTCGGGGCTGACCGTGAAATTGCAATGGTCGAACGGCGCCGTACGCGCCATGATCGCGGTGGCGCCGGCCGGCAGCAAGCCCTCGCGCGAGAAGGCCATGTGGTTACTGTCGATCATCCAGGCGGCGTCGATCTCGCCGGCCATCAGCGCCAGCGCGGCATCGCGTTCGCCGCCGATATGGTCGCCGTGCTTGCCGCCCAAAACGTCGAAGCGGCGCGCCGTGTAATCGCGTCCGGCCAGCATGCCGTGCTGGCGCAGCAGGTCGAGCGGGATCAGGTGCGCTTGCGGGGAATCGATGGCGCCAAAGCCGATCGTCTTGCCTTTTAACTGTTCCAGCGTGACCAGCGGGCCGGTACGCGTGACCAGCACCGACGTCAGGTCGCAATCGCTGTCGCGCATTGCCAGGGCGGTCACTTCCTGGCCACGGGCGCGCGCCATGCGCTCGGCCCGCACCCAGGCCAGCGGCGAATTCCACGCCAGCGCAATACTGCCGTTGAACTGCGCTTCCACCTGGCGCTCGTAGTTGGAGTACAGGATGTAGTCGAATTCAAAGTCGTGGCGGCGGAAGTATTCCTTGAAGCCTTCCCAGATCGTCACGACTTTCGGTGCGTAGGCCACCGCGCCCATCATCAATGGTGTATTCATCGCGCGCCCCCTTAACCGAACACCGGCATGCCGCAGACGGCCTTGCCAATGAAGTCGAACAGCACGTCGGAGGTCGGCGCCATGACCGATGCGGCGCGCGCATCGCGGAAGTAGCGTTCGATGCCGACCTCCTTGCGGAAGGCCGCGCCGCCGCACACGCGCATGGCGCTGTCGGTCACTTCCAGCGCCGCTTCGGCCGCTGCCGCCTTGACCTGCATCACGCGCAGCATGGCGTCCGGACGGCTGGCCGCCAGCGCGGCGAGCGTGTCGTCGCGCAGGGTGCGCACCATGTCAGCCTGGATGCGGGCACGTGCCAGGTAGGCGCGGATGGTCGGCAGTTCGGCCAGCGAGCTGCCCAGGTGTTCGAGCTTGCTGCCGGCGGCGTGCGCGCATGCCGCTTCCAGCACGGCGTCCATCTGGCCCAGCGAGGACGAGGCGACCAGGGTCGAGAACACCGGCAGCACGGCGCCGATCATGATGTCGAAGCCGCCGCCGTCAACGCCCAGCATGGCGGAAGGCGCCACGCGCACGCCCGTCGCGCTGATGGGCGAGGAGCGGTTGCCGCGCAAGCCCATGCCGTCGAACGCTTTCGGCTCGCTCAGGCCGGCGCTCTTGCTGTCGACCAGCCACAGGGTGCTGGCGCCTTCGAGGGCGACCGGCGCCGTCGACCACACGTACGAATCGGCTTCGCCGGCGGCGGTGACCATCGATTTGCTGCCGTCGATGACGATGCTGTCGCCATCCTGGCGCGCCGTGCCGACCGGGGCCCAGAAGTGGCTGCGCGAGCCGTTGTCCGACCAGGCCAAGGTGCTCAGGTGGCGGCCGCAAGCGACGTCGCGGCGCACCTTCTCGCTGGCGAATTTTTCCAGCACGGTGGCCGCGCACAGGTGCATGCAGACGACCATCGCCGTCGACGGGCAGGCCTTGGCCAGGCGCTCGACAAGCTGCGCCGCCTCGGGCAGGCCCAGGCCCATGCCGCCCACGTCCTTGCTGCTGACAAGGCCGAGCAGGCCGGCCTGGCCCAGCGCATCGATGGCGGCGCGCGGAAACTGGGCATCGCGGTCAGTCGCTGGCGCGGCCGGCAGGACGATGGTGGTGACAATGGTGTCGAGTGTTTGGAGATAAGACATGGCATCCCTGTGAAAATGGCGGATCAATGCCACCGGCAGGTCGCGTTCAGGGCAAGGCAAGGGAGACTCCGGACCGGAGCCGGGCGATTGAGCACCTCGACAAGTTCTGCTCGACCTGCCTGGCGGCAGCGCTTGGAAACGGTACTTTTGCCGCGTTTGCACCTCGACCCCGCCACACGCGGGCCGTCGGACCCGGTTCAGCGTTCCAGGGGAGCTGACATCGGCGTTACGGCGGGCGGATTCAAGACAAACACAACAGTAGCCGCAGTTTATCAGAGTCGCGCCGCCACCGGCAGGCCCCTTGCGCCCCCGGCGGTGCGTCCGTCCGCTGAAAAATTTCTTGACGCCCTGTCACGTGTCAGATAATCTTTACAGGTGAAAGAAAATAAACCACCAATCGAAGGAGACCAGTTGCTGACGATCCTGTCCGCGCTTGCCAATCCGCACCGGCTGCGCATCATTGCGGCCCTCGCATCGGGCGGACGTAATTACGTCAGCCAGCTTGCACGCGACATTGGCATCAGCCGGCCGCTGCTGCACCTGCATCTCCAGAAACTCGAACAAGCCGGCCTCGTTACCAGCTGTCTCGAACTGTCGCACGACGGCAAAGCGCTCAATTATTTTGAAGCGGGCAGTTTTGCGGTAGCGCTGACGCCGGAAGCGATTGCCGAGGCAGTCAAGTCCCTTACCATCAACCTTGAGAAGTAGACCAACACCATGTCCGAACACGTATATTTGATCACCATCGGCCTGCCGCTCGCCACCGTCCTGCTCATTTTCGGCATGAAGTATTTTGCCGCCATCGCGCAGGCCAAGGCGCGCCTGGCCAGCGACGAGGCGTACCGCCAGCTCACGGCGCAGGCAGCGGCTGCCCAGACCGAGACCGCCGCTGCGCTGGCAGCCGTCAACGGCCACCTGGCGGAACTGAAGACGCGCGTGGCCGCCGTCGAGAAAGTGCTGCGCGACGTCGAGTAAAGCGCCGCCGCCAGCCCGAATACACACCAGCCGCACCGATCGATTGCCTGCCTCACCAGGGAGAACACCATGCCGGACCATCATCAGACTGAACTCGGCGGCAAGGATGCGCAGCGCACCGCGCGCATCGCCGGCGCGCTGTACCTCGTCATCATCGTCATCGGCCTGCTGGGCGAGACGGTCATCCGCAACAGCCTGGTCGTGGCCGGCAACGCGGCCGAGACGGCCCAGCGCATCGTGGCCTCGGAATGGCTGTGGCGGGTGGGCATCGCCGGCCAGTTGTTGCTGCTGTTGTGCGCGGTTGCGATGTCGCTGACCTGGTACGTACTGCTGCGCCCGGTGAACAAACACCTCACCCTGCTGGCCATGTTCTTCGCGCTGGTGTCGCTGGCGGTCGAAAGCGTCAGCACCCTGCACCTGCAAGGCGCCCTGACGCCGCTGCTGTCCGGCGCCACGCTCGGGATGGACTTGCAACAGGCGCAGGTGACGGCTTACCTGGCCATTGTCGGGCACTCGCATGCGTTCGCGGTGGCGTTGATGTTCTTCGGAGTCGAATGCATCATCATCGGCCACCTGATCCGCAAGTCCGGCTATTTTCCGCCGCTGATCGGCGCGATGATGCAGCTTGCCGGGCTGTGCTACCTGGTCAACACCTTCATCATGGTGCTCTCCCCTGCCCTGCACGCCGCCGTGTTCCCGGCAATCCTGGTGCCATCATTTTTCGGCGAAAGCGCGTTCTGCCTGTGCCTGCTCTTCAAGGGCATCGACATCGCGGCATGGGAGCGCATGGCCGCGCCTTCGCCTTCACTCAATTTGCACTGACGTTTCACCACCCACCAACCCAAGAGGAGCCGCACCATGAACGACATCAGCACCCTGAGACTGTCCCTGTTAAGAGCAATGTACCTGCTGCTGGTGGTGGGACTGGGCGTAACCATGTGGCCGACCATCATTGCCCCGTCAAGCGTGGCGGCCAATGCCAGCACCGTGGTGCGCTCGCTGCTCGGTGCCCTGTGCCTGCTGTCGCTACTGGGGTTGCGCTATCCGCTGCGCATGCTGCCGCTGCTCCTGTTCGAGCTGGCCTGGAAAATCATCTGGGTGGTCGCCTTCGCCCTGCCGATGTGGATGGGGCCGGGCCTGGACGAGTATGCCGCCGAGACCCTGTTCGCCTGCGCTGCCGGCATTGTGCTGGTGGTGCTGGTGCTGCCATGGGGGTATGTTGCGCGCGAATACCTGCAGGCGCCGGGCACGCCGTGGTCGAAGGGTGCACAGGCCGGCGTGCACTGAGGACCGGCACGCGCGGCACCTTGCGCCAGTCCGGCCGCAAGATGCCGCCCCGCCCCTTACAGCAGCATGCCCAGGCTTTCGGTATGGCCGAAGGCGTCGTACCACAGGGCCGCATTGCTGCCGGTGATGTCGATGCCGCCGGGATTGACTGCATACAGCTGCGCCAGGTCTGCGCCGAGCGGGCTGTCGCCGGTCTCCAGGCGAGCCTGATCGAGCTGCGCGGCGAAATGCCATGCGCCGGTTGCGGGATCGGCGCCGTACATCGCATCGAAGGCGGCGATCAACGGCAGCATGTCGTAGAGCCCGTTCAGGGCGCCGTCTCCGCTGGCGTCAGCGAGCACCTGTAGCCGGAAGCTGTCCGGCGCGGGATTGTCGTACCAGCCGGCAAACGCCATGCCATCCGTCGCGCTGGTCATCAGCATCAGATCGCTGCCCGAGCGGGCAAGAAACATCTCCGGCTCGCGGATGCCGCCGCCCAGCGAGATGGCGGCAGCGCCGCGGGCGCACAAGGTCACGGTATCGCGTCCGTCGCCCGCGTTGAAGGCGATCGTGAAATCGGCGCCCCACGCGGTGATGTCGTCATTGCCCGTTCCGCCGACGTACAGGCTCTGCCCCGCCCCTTCGATCAGGTCGTCGCCAGCGCCACCGTGCAACAGATTATTGCCGTGCACATCCTGGAGAATATCGTTGCCATCCTGGCCGAACAGCAGGTCGGCGCCGTCGCGCCCGTGCATGACGTCGTTGTCCTCGCCGCCGATGAGTACCTCGTAGGCGCTGCCCTCCTCCGGCGCCTCGCCCGTCCACATGGTGTGCAGAAATTCATTTTCCGGGAACCAGTACGCGGTGCTGCCATCGTCGCCGCTCAGCATCATGGCTTCCATGTCGAAGGCAGCCGACACGTGCGACAGGGTGGCAAAGTCGGCGGACACCGCCGCGCCCAGGTCCATGTCCCAGAGTACGAACATGCAGTAATCGGGGTCGCCTGCATACAGGGCGTCGAGAGGGCTGCGTACGGTGGTGGTCATGAATTCTCCAGAAAAGGGCGACGCTGGGTCGCGGGCAGCCGGGCCGGCCGGCACCCGGCATCAGCTTGACACCCGACAAATATAACTTTTCTGAAGGAAATTTTATGAACGCAGGTCACGGATGTGCTGCGAGAATGTTGACCACGAACAACTATTTTATTGGGCCCGGCGACGTCCAGTATTGCCGGTGCTGGCGAGCCGGCATGCCGCTTGGGCGGTGGCCCTATTTTTTGAAGATATCCGTGTAAAAGCCACTGGCCTGCAGCACCACCGTCACCGGTTCGTCGTTCGTATTCTTCCAGTACCAGCCGTGTACGCCCGTGAACGGTGCGATCAGGGCGCCGCTGGACTGGCTGACGTCGTTCTCCAGGATGAAACTTTCGAATTCGTCGCCCTTGGCATTGACCGGTTCGCCATGAAAATCATGGTTGAGCGCTTCGCCTTTCGTCGTTTTCCAGGAAAAGATCAGCGTCGCGCCTTTCGCAAGGTGGGTCTTCACCTCCACGCCTTTTCCTGGGGCCAGGGTGATCTCCTGCGTGTCGGCCCGGTAGGCAACCGTCTGCTTCGACGCGATGGTGAGCGCGCGCACTTCACCCGGGGCCGAGACAGTTGATCCCTTTGGCGCCGGCGTCACTGTGGCCGCGGCCGCGGCAGGTTCGCCCGGGGGCGGCGCCGCGCTGTGCAGCTTGGTCAGGCCGAGCGCCCTTCCTGCACCAGTCGGATCGATCCCGTACTCCGCAGGCAGGACAGCGACGGTGAGCAGCACTGCGGCCACGGCGGCGGCGGCGAGGCAGCCGCGCAAGAGTTCTTTTTTGGGCGCGACAACGCCGGCGTTCGATGAAGGCAAGGACATGGACTTTCCTATTGACTGATATAGCCGGTGAACTGGAGGCCGGCCAGGACAAAGCCGGCACCCATGAGCGCAAAATTGCTGGTCAAGGCGTGCCGGGCGAAACTGGCGCTCGTGCGCCAGTAGCGCACCACGATCAGGATCATGCCGAGCGCAAGCAGCTGGCCAAGCTCCACCCCGAGGTTGAACGCGATCATGTTCGGCACCAGGCCGTCGGGTGACAGGGAGAAATCCTGCAGCTTGGTCGCCAGTCCCAGGCCGTGGAAGAAACCGAAGATCAGCACCGCCGCTTTCTTGTTCGGCTGAAACCCGAACACGGTCTTGAAGCCGCCCAGGTTATCGAAGGCGCGGTAGACGATCGACAGGCCGATGATGGCGTCGACCAGATAGGCATTGATATGCCAGCCGTTGAGCACCCCGAGAAGCAAGGTGGTGCTGTGGCCGAGCGCGAACAGGGTCACATACACGCCGATATCCTTCATCCGGTACAGGAAGAAGATCACGCCGCACAGGAACAGCAGATGGTCGTAGCCGGTCACCATGTGCTTGGCGCCCAGGTACAGATAGGGCAGGAAGTGCACGCCGGTGGCGCCTTGCAGGAAACTCTGGTCCGATTCGGAGACGCCGTGGGCGAATGCTCCGGCCGTCACAAGGCACAGCAGCATGCCCAACAGCCATGCGCGGGCGGCGCCGCCCCGCTCATTGATCAACATACGCGATGCTCCTGATTGTCTGAAAACACTTGCCGCCCCTTCAGGAGCCGGTTTGCCATGCAAAATCGCACGGCCACGCTGATGGATCGGCTGCGCCAGGAACGTGCCGTCGGCGGGCGCACGACCGCCGATGCGGCCCACCCGCGATGTCAGCCGTGGCGATGCTGGCTGCTCAGTCTTTTTTCTTCATCAGCCCCGCCAGGGCGGCGAACGGGTTGTGCGTGGCCGGCGCCACCTCGGCCGACAGCAGCCCGGCTCCGCGGTCCGCTTCCAGGTAGCGCGAGTGCTCGTTGTCGTGGCAGTACAGGCACAGCAGCTCCCAGTTGCTGCCATCGGGCGGATTGTTGTCGTGGTTGTGGTCGCGATGGTGCACCGTCAGCTGCGACACGTTCGCATTGGTGAATTCGCGCATGCAGCGCCCGCATATCCAGGGATACATTTTCAGGGAACGCGCCCGGTAGCCGGATTCGCGCGTTTCCGCGGCCTTGCGGGCATCGGCCACGATCTTGTCGAGACGGGCGGCGTCGGGTTTTTTAGGCAGTGTCATGCGCGTTGCTTTCTATCACGTTGCCGCATGGCGCGGCAGAAAGCGGATTGTCGCAGAGTTTGTGGTGCGGGTCGAGTCAAGCCGCACGCGGCAAGCCACGTCAGTGCCGATATGGAGGCCCATCGCACGGCCGATTTCTCCGCTCGGCCCTGACGACAAGCTAATTCACATCTGGCGAAAGCGCCGCACGAACGACTCTGCCGCCGGCAGCGATTCGCGCCGGCTCTTCAGTTTCAAGGTCAGCTGCCCGGCCATGTTCGGCTCGATGCTGGCGATCTCCATCGCATTGACGACGGTGGAGCGGTGGGTCTGCCAGAACTGATCCGGGTCGAGCTCGCTCATCAGTTCCTTGAGCGTTTTCTTGATCAGCACTTCGGAATCGGCCAGCACGACCCGCGTATATTTTTGATCCGACTGAAAAAAGACGACTTCGTCAATCGTAATCAGGCGGATCGCGTTGCCCACGGAGGCGGTGATCCAGCGCAAATACGACGCCGTCGCCTGCCGCGGCGCAAGGTTCTCGAGCACATCCGTCAGGTCGAGCGGTTTGCTTGCCATGCGCTGCTTGAGCCGCCGCACGGTCAGCGCGATCCGTGCGGGATCGATTGGCTTGAGGATGTAATCCACAGCGCCATTGTCGAACGCATCGATGGCATGGGCGTCGAAGGCCGTCACAAACACGACATGGCAGCGGTCGCGCAAGGTGCGGGCAATGTCGAGGCCGTTGGGATCCGGAATCTGAATGTCGAGAAAGACGATATCCGGCGCGTGCTGCGCGATCTGGCGCAGCGCATCGCAGCCATCGGCGGCATGCCCGACGATTGTCAGCGCCGGCCACAGCGCAGCGAGCAATTCGCGCAATTCGTCGTGCATTGCCGGCTCGTCTTCGACGATCAGCGCTCTCGGTGCCGCTTCACTGGCAGACGTGCTTGACCACATACTCATTTGCTCCCGCGTTGAAAATTCCTTGTAATCGAGACCGTCCGGCCGGCAGCAGTTTGGCCACCGCATCGGCCAGCGCGGCCGTCCGCACTGGCGTGACGCTGATCGTGCCGGTGGCCAGCGCGACACCGACATGATCATCCCACGCTGCCAGCGTCAGCGTCACGGCGCGCGCGCCTGCGCTGATTGCACCGTCCAGCAAGGCGGACACCGTCAAAAACAGCGGGCCTGAACGCGCGTGCGACCTGGCGTCCGCGATCAGTACCTCCATGTCAATCGACATCCCGTGCTCGGCTTCGCGCAAGGCTATCAGGGCCCGGATCAGCGCTAGCTCGCCGGCAAGGCCGGGCCGGTCGCTCTGTCCGCGGTTCATCGCCAGCCGCAAATAACTGATCAGGTGGTCGAGCAAGGCCGATGCCTTGGCCGGCCTGTCGCGGTATCGGCCATGGACTTCGCTTAACACGCGCGCCACCATGGCCGGGTCGACCTGGGCGCGGGAGGCACGCAGGCGCGAGCGGGCAAGCTGGCGCGCAAGAAGCGCTTGCTTGCCCAGCAGCGCGGTGAACCTGGCATGGTCTTCGGCACGCTGGAGGGACAGCAGGTACACCCATCCGATGAGGCCGCCCCACAGGAGACTGCATCCAGAAATTGACCAGCTCGCCAGGGCGATCGGCAATATCCGCAATGCGGCCATGACTGAGCATCAGGTCGAGCCACGCGGCGAGCACCGTGGCGACCGCCGTGCCCACCGTCAGCATGATCAGGAACTTCGAGGGCCGGCGTATCAGGTCCGATCCTTTTTCCGTGCATAGCCGGAGAGAAAAACCGACGATGAGGGCGGCAAGCGCGCAGGCCACCGTTTCGCGCAGAAACGCGGCCAGGAAGATGCCCCAACCGTCGCGTTCGATGCGCTCGAACCACGACGGCACCTGCGTCAATCTCTCGGTGACCGTACCGATGGCGGCAAACACAAGGGTCTGGCGGTAGTTCGCGCGCAAGCGCCTGCATGCGGCCATGCGCACGTATCGCAACTGCTCAAGCATGTCCGCTCCCGATAGCGATGCGGATGGTTGCGCACACGCCGCCGCTGGCGCCTGGCGCCACCAGAAGACTGGCGTCTGCGCCGAACGTCCCGCGCAGCCGGGCGCGCACGGTCGCAAGGCCAAGGCCGTTTCCGGACGACAGGCGCAAGCCGACTCCATCGTCACTGACGACGATCGATAATTCGCGCTCGCTCAACGTCACGGCAATGAGGATCATCCCGCTACCGGGTTTCGGGCCCACCCCATGGCGTACCGCGTTTTCGACGAGGGTGGCGATGGTCAGGGCCGGCAGTTGGCACGTCGTCGACGGCGGGGATACGCTGACGTTGTAGCGCAAGCGGCCGCCGCAACGCTGCTCGATCAGATTGAGGTACAGGACGACCAGGTCGATCTCGTCGCCGACGCTCCAGTCGGCCTTGCGCAACGCAGGCAGCGCACGCTCGAAGTACGCGATCAGGTTTTTCAGTACGTCATCGGCTGCGGCGTCGTCCGTGCGGTACAGTCGCTTCACATGGGCCAGCGTATTGAACAGAAAGTGCGGCTCGATCAGCGCCTCCAGCATCGCCAGCTCACTGCGGTCGACGTCGGTCGCCAGCGCATCGGTCCTGACTTGCAGGCTCAACGCGCGCGCGGCCTGGGCATTCGCATAGTCACGCATCAACAACCAGCCGTAGATGAAAATCGAGACCATCAATGCGCGGTAAGCGTCCATATACTGGCTAGCGAGCTGGACAGGGCGGCCCGTCACAGCCGGGAACAGATACAGATAGACCGCAATGATGATCAATACCACTCCGAACAGAACGGCCAGCAAGCCGACCACCATGCGCGGTGCCAGATCTTGCGGGTAGCGCCGTTCCAGCAACGGGCTGAGCCAGATCACGCACGCCCATACGAACAAGGCGTCAAGGGTATGCAAGACCACGAGTACAGTGTGGACCGGCGCAAGCAACGTTGGTTTGTCCGCGAGTATCCAGGCGGGCAAAATCGCGTGAACCGATAGCACGCACACCGCGAGGAGCACCCAGGCGAAACCGGGAAGCTGCCACTGCCGCAAGCGTCGGTATTGCTCATGCATGCTGAAGGACCATTTGTCGTCGATGGCGGAGTATAAACGCTGCCTGCGCTTGCCCCGCCCTCTTTCCGGCATCGCCCCGGATCCGGTCGCGGCAAACCCGGACCGAGGCTGCGCGCGTCGTCGGCCGATTCAGGCTGCGCCGCATGATGAAAAAACCGTCGGCGTCGTCCCGGGTCACAACCATCCCTGATATTTGTTTGCGATCCAGCCGGCAGCTTCATCGTATTGCTGCCACTGCATATAGGCGACCAGTATCAACGTGGCGATACCAAAGCCACGCCGTAACGCTGCGCCTTTGCGGGCCAGGATGGGAAGGCGCGCGTTAATCGTTTTACCGCCATAGGCAATCAGCAGCATTGGCAGGCCGGTCCCCAGGCCAAATGCCACCAATAGGACCAATCCCCAGCCACGACTCGCGGAGCCCGCCACCAGGGCGATGATGGAGGCCAGGACCGGTCCGGAGCAAGGCGTCCAGACTGCCCCCAGGCTCAATCCCAGAATAAATCCCCCTGCTTTCCCCGCACCCGGGTTGGGGGTCAATTTCAACCCGAGATCTGAAACACTTTGCAGCCTGGCGCTCACGCGCGTATATAAACCCGGCGACAGCAGCACTACGGAAAAGCATGCGAGCAAAATAATGGCTACCTGACGTATCAGGACTGGCGACGCACCTGATAGGCTCGCCCCTGTTGCAAAAGCGAGAGCTACCAAGGTAAACGCAGTGACAAAACCGAGCACGATGAAAATGGGCCGGCTGCTTCGCTCCAGCGTAGCGCCTAGCAAAATCGGCAGCACCATCAGTACGCAGGGGCTGGCAATCATCGCCAAACCCGCCAGGAAAGCAAATCCCAATTCCATTAAGTTCATTCTTAGTCCATGTGTGATTGTTGGAGCGTCCATGCGGAGCAGGTACACGACGGAGCATAGGATGGCGATGGCGAGCCGTGTCGACCATGAGGATGAATGCGGCGGTTCCGGGGATGAACGCGCTCATTTCGCCGATGCAGGAACATTTAGTAAGTTAGCAGAGCCACGTTGTCCAAATGAAACTGCGGGTTGGTGGGCGCGGTAGTGCAGTTTCAGTTGCGAGACGTTCGCGTTGGCCAACTCGCGGAGTTGATGATCGTGGTCGAGCGATTCGGTTGCGTACCCGGTAGCAGCCGCCGTGGCAAAACAATGAACAACTACGCTTTCTGTGGCCGCCACAAGACATAATTTTCACTAATTCAGCTAACGGAGCGCAGCCGCAACGCCACTCGGCCGCACTTCATCCGACGCGACATTCTCGCAAAAACATGCATTGCCTTCATGCGTAGCGGCTCAAGTGGTATGGGAGGGTGGCCAATCCTGATGACGGCGTCTTGCTGCGAACGGGAAAACGCATATGTTCAAGTGGTCTTGTCGGGCTGCGCTTGCGAGCGTAAATCACCATTGCGATACCGGATTTTATCTCGCCAATAAGCGATTCCCTCGCTCCATCTGTTCTTACTAGTTCTCAAGTTACATTACGTTTCACCTCTGTTGACCTCGCTTTGATAGAGGGTAATACTGCGACAACCCTGACGATCCGTTCAAGATCCCGTCCATCAACCCGACACATGTCCTGAGTGAAATGTTCGCCTCCAGCGATATTTCAAAGGCCAAACAACCGTCCGATTTGGAAGCGCTCCCACGAGAAGCACCGACTGCAACACCGAACAGCTTACCCAACGTCCTCCCTTTGTGACCGCCCCATCCGGGTGGGGCACACCGGGTTTTCGCAGGAGCTGGCCCCGGCCGGCTCCGACCAATGCGCACCGCGCATCCAACCACAAAGGCCGCCGTCATGCATCATCGTCCAGCGCAGGCAACGGCCACTTTCCACGAGGTGACCGCACCATGAAAAAACTGCTTCAATTCCTCTCTTTGAGCATGCTCGGCATCGGTTTGCTGAGCGGCTGCGGTGGCTCGTCGTCCGGCAGCGACGCGACCCCGCAGCCCACGATCTCCGCCACCACCACGGTGCGCTCGAACGCCATCGGCACGCCCACGTCCGCCACGCTGGCGGCGACCCTGGGCTCCTCCTCGGCGCCCTCGACCACCGAATGGACGTTCTGCGCCAACGAGAACGGCGAATGCATCTTCACCGGCAACCAGACCGTGCGCTACGGCGCCGGTTCCAGCTTCACCAGCAAGAAGTTCGACTGGGCCGCCAGCTGCAACAACGCCAGCTTCGGCACCGATCCGGCGCCGGGCGTGGCCAAGCACTGCGAAATCACCAGCAGCTTCGCCTTCTGCGCCAACGAAAACGGCCAGTGCGGCTTCGGCGACACGCAGACCGTGCGCTTCGGCGCCGGCAGCACCTACGTCACGCAAACCGTGACCGGCGGCGCGGCCTGCACCACCGGCGTGTTCGGCGACCCGCTGCCGGGCAGCGCCAAGCACTGCGACCGCGCGCCCACCACCTGGACCCGCTGCGCCCTCGAAAACGGCCGCTGCAATTTCAGCGGCACGCAAGTGCTGCTGTACGGCGCCAACGGCAGCTTCTTCACCAAAACCCTCAGCAACGGCGCCGACTGCAACAGCGGCGTGTTCGGCGACCCGATTCCGGGCGTGCCCAAGCGCTGCTACCTGCCGGGCGTGCCGATGCCGTCCGGCGCCACCCCGCCAACGCCGGGCGACCCCGGCGGCACCTGGAACCAGCTGACCACCTTCAAGCTGGTCAACGGCACGCGCGGACAATATGCCGACAGCCAGGTCTACTGGGCCATCATCGGCAAGGACTGGAGCAGCGGCAAATACGTCCACGTCGATGCGGGCGGGCGCTTCATTCCCATGGCCCTGAGCGACAACGGCGCGCTGAGCAAGAACGGCAAGCCATACACCAACTACTTCCACACCCTGGCCCAGCTCAAGTCGATCACCATCCCGCCGCTCAATTCGGCGCGCCTGTTCCTGAGCGTCGGCAGTCCGATGTACCTGCAGGTCAACGCCGACGCCAACGGCAACCTCGGCTACGCCGGCGCGAATATCGAAAATCCATCCGATCCGAACATCGACGTCTACTTCGACTTCATCGAAATGTCGATCGGGGCCAAGGACGGCTTCTTCGGCAACACGACCCGGGTCGACCACTTCGGCTTCCCACTGACCTTGCGCCTGCAGGGCCTGGGCGGCTACGACCAGACCGTGGGCGAAACCGAAACGCGCGCCTCGCTGATCTCGCAATTCGTCGCCAGCGTGCCGGCCCAGTTCAAGGGCCTGGCACAGGCGCCGTACGCGCCCTACCGCATCATCGCCCCGGCCCACGCCAGCTTCCAGAACGGCGGCGCCAACGCCACCTACCTGGACGGCTACATCAACCATATCTGGAACAAATACGCCAGCCAGAAACTGGTCTTCACCAACCAGCAGGGCACCTTCAGCGGCCAGGTGGTGAACGGCGTATTCCAGTTCACCGACGGCGCCGGCACCTACAACGTGCGCAAGCCCACCACCGCGATGGCACTGCTCGGCAATGGCGCCCTGGACGACCCCAGCGGCACGGTCGGCGGCACGCCTGCCTACCACAAGCAATTGCAGATCCAGGCGCAGCTGTGCGCGGCCCTCAACCGCCATGTGGTGGAAGACCCGGCGCGCTGGTCCGACTCGGCGTATTTCTACCCGGCGGGCCAGCCAGCCAACTGGTACGCCAAGTTCTGGCATGACCACAGCATCAACAAGCTGGCCTACGGCTTCGCCTACGACGACGTATGGAATTACAGCTCGTCGGTGCACTCCACCGCGCCAACCACGGCCACGGTGACCATCGGCTGGTAAAACCCCGGGGCCGCCGCTGGCGGTCCCTACTCATTTTTTTAACAGGAATCGACATGAAGAAACTACTGAAATACCTGGGCATGGCCGCTATCGGCGGCGCCATCCTGAGCGGATGCGGCGGCGGATCGTCCGATAGCGCACCCACCGCCGCCAGCCCCGCGCGGCTGAACGCCGCCGTCACGGCGGAGCCGCTGGTGCCGCTGGCGGCGTCCGTCGCACCCGGTGCCACCGGCAGTGCCGCAATCGATGGGGTCGGCACGGACTCGGGATCGTCGGCCGCGCTCGCACCGTGCGCAGCCGTCACCTGGCGCGCCGGCGTCAATTACCCGCTCGGGACGGTCGTGCTGTACACGCCGAACGGGCTGTACTACAAGGTGGTGCAGGTCGCCGGCAACGGCAGCGATGGCACCACCCCGACCATCAGCACCTGGTACTGGGCGCAAACCACCTGCGCGCTGCCAGCGGCGAAGAAAATCGTCGGCGGCTACTATCCGAACTGGACGCCCTCCCCGGTGCGCATCCGTGACGTCAACGCACGCTACAACCTGATCTACCTGTTCCACGCCGTGCCGGTAGGCGGCTCGCCAGGGACCACCGGCGCGGTCACCTTCAGCGCGCCGGGCAACGGACGCGGTGCGGCCACCAATCTGAAAGCCGACATCCAGTACGCGCGCAGCACCCAGGGCCGCAAGATCATCCTGTCGGTGGGCGGCGCGGGCAATGGCATGAGTTTTCCGAACCGGACCAAATCGCAGACGTTCGTGAACAGCATCGCCTCGATCTATACGCAATTGGGCGGCATCGACGGCATGGACTGGAATACCTTCGAAGCGGACCAGCGGCCCGATACGGCTGAAATGATCTGGATCAGCCTGGAACTGAAGAAACGCTACCCGGGCTTCATCATTTCCGCGCCGCCGGCACCGTGGAACCAGATCGACAAGGAATTCTGCCGTGCGATGGTCGCTGCCGGGGCGATGGATTACGCCGCGCCGCAGTATTACGACGGGCCTGGCCTGAACGATCCGGCCTATGTGGCCGAAAACGTCAAACAGTGGGTCAGCTTGCTGGGCGCGAACCGGGTGGTGGTCGGCTTCGGCATCAGCAACGCGGCCAATTACATGAGCCGGGACCAGGCGGTCAGCGCGTGGAACCAGGTCAAGGCCAACCATCCGGACATCCGCGGTGGCTTCAACTGGCAGATTCACATGGATGAAGAACAGGGCTGGCCGTTCGCCAACAGCGTTGCACCGCTGATCAACCCGTAACAGGCAAGGCTGCCGGCCCCACCATTGGCGGGACCGGCAGCGCTTACTATTGACCGACGGGTGGGCGCGTCAGATCGACCCGCGAGAGCCACCATGCGCCACGCTGGAACGTGTAATCGAACGGACCGCTGCGTACCACACTATCTTCCTTGGGCGCACCCGCGCCTTGCTTGCCGGCGGCGATCGTCGGCAAGCCTTTTTTGGCCGCCCCGGCCTTGAAGTAGGCATCGTGCAAGGTCTTTACCAGCGCCAGCAAGCGCGCATCGTCTTGCGCATACGGCAGGCATGCGCCCTGCTTGACGCACACCGTCACGGGAAACGCGACAAAGCGCGCGAACCGGTCCGCCTGCTGCTCTTCCACGTAGATGTTGATCCAGCCCGATGCATCGGCAACGTCGCGCGCAGCCTTGGAAATCGCTCCGATCTCGTACAGAATGCCCTGGCGCATGCTGTTCCTGGCCGCCTCAGCCCCCTTGACCGGATACAGCACATCATCGACCCGCCACTGGCCGCCTTCGCGCACCAGCACGTAGCGCATCGTCGTGCGCTGCGAACCGGCGTCCTTGGGAAATACCTTGAACGCCACATCGACCGCGTTCGCCCCCACCGGCCTGGCCGTGAAGCCGGATGACGCCAGCGTCAGTTCCGGATCGCGGTCCTGGGCATCCAGAAACATGTCGGCCTCGGCGCCATAGCCGCACATATCGTCCCCGCGCGCCACTTTTCGGCACGCAAAGTCGTTTTCCGCCAGCAGCTTGCGCGCGCCAGCTGAATAAAAGGCGCCGCTGTCCAGATAACGTTTCCTTGCCGCCGCCTCATCGGCGAAGTAATCGCGGTAAAACGCCGTGACCAGCGCGGCCGGCGTGCTTGCCGCCGGCACGGTGGCGGCCGGCGCGGCCAGCACGCCGGCGCTGTGGACAAGTCCGGCACACAGCGCCGCCGCAAGCACAAAGTTCTTGTGCTTCTGCATGTCAGCGGGCCAGGTGACGGTCCAGCCACTGCTTGACCGTGTTATGCCACAGCACGGAATTGGCCGGTTTCAAGACCCAGTGATTCTCGTCCGGGAACACCAGCAACTTGCTCTCGACACCCTGGCGCTGCAACGCGGTAAAGGTACCGAGCGCCTGCGAGGTCGGAATGCGGAAGTCCAGGTCGCCCTGCACCACCAGCATCGGCGTCTTCCAGTTCTTCACGAAATGAACCGGATTGAACTTTTCGTACAGCGCGGCGTTGTCCAGGTAGGTGCCCTTGTTTTCCCACTCGGTGAACCACAGTTCTTCAGTCGCGTACGCCATGCCGCGGGTATCGAACACGCCGTCATGGTTGACCAGGCAACGGAAGCCGTCCGACCAGTTGCCGGCGATCCAGTTCATCATGTAGCCGCCGTACGACGCGCCCAGCGCGCAGCTGCGCTCGCGGTCCAGCCATGGGAATTTCTTCACGGCCGCGTCCAAGCCCTTTTTCAGGTCTTCCAGCGGCGCGCCGCCCCAGTCGCCGCTGATCGAATCGGTGAACGCCTGGCCGTAGCCGGTGGAACCGTGAAAGTCGATGAACACCGTCGCGTAACCAGCGCCGGCGTAAGTCTGCGGATTCCAGCGGTAGCTCCACGAATTGCCGAAACTGCCCTGCGGCCCGCCATGGACCAGGAAGGCCACCGGATACTTGGCGCCGGGCGCCGCATTCCATGGTTTCATCACGTGGCCGTAGACGGTCTCGCCCTTGGCGCCGGTGAAGGAAAACTGCTCGTACTCGCCGAAGCGCACGTCGGCCAGCAGTTCGCTGTTCAACTGCGTCAGCTGGACCGGGGCGCCGCCATTGATGCTCTTGAACAGTTGCGCGCCCGATTGCAGATTGGCCTGGGCCATCACCACTGTCTTGCCGCGCGCGTCGAACGCGCTGACGTAACCCTTCTCGCTCAGTGGCACGACCTTGCCGCTGGCGGCGTCGATCGAGAACAGGCGGTGCTGGCCCAGGTCGTCGGCGGTGGCCAGCAGGGATTTGCCATCGTCGCGCCATTTGTAGTCGCCGATGGAACGGTCCCAGCTCTCCGCCACCACGCGCTTCTTGCCGCTGGCGACATCCATCAGCACCAGGCGGAAGCGGTCGGCCTCGAAGCCGGGCCGGCTCATGGCCAGGTAAGCGAGGGTCTTGCCGTCCGGCGAAAACGCCGGCTTGCTGTCCCAGGCCGGATTGTCGGCGGTCAGGTTGCGCGGCGCGCCGCCGGTGGCGCTGGTTTGGTAGATATCGAAATTGGTGGACCACGATTCGGTCTTGCCGGCCACGCGCACGTTGAACACGACGCTCTTGCCGTCCGGGCTGAAGCGGTATTCCTCGCGGTCGCCGAACGGTTTCGAGGGCACGTCGCCATCGATGCTGCCCGACAGGCTGACCGGCACGGCGCTGACCTTGCCGGCGGCGTCGATCGGCGCGGTATACAGCACGCTGTTGCGCCCATCCTTCCAGGTATCCCAGTGCCGCACGAACAGGCGGTCGTAGACCTTGCCGCTGGCCTTGTCCTTGGCCTTGTCGTCGATGCGCGTCTTGGTGCAGGCCAGGTCGGTGCAATCGCGGAACACGGCCAGGCTCATCGCCAGACGGTCGCCGGCGGGCGAGAGACGGAAATTATCGACGTCGAGCGGCAGGTCGGTGACCTTGATGGCCTCACCGCCAGCCACCGGCTGGCGCCACACCTGCGACGAGCCCGAGCGGGCCGACAGGAAGTAGATGGCGTCGCCCTTGGGCGACCATTCCGGATCGGTACTGTTGGCGTCGCCGCTGGTCAGCCTGACCGGGGTCGGCTTGGCGCTGCGCAAGTCGATCATCCACAGCTGGGTGTTGCCGCGGTTCTTTTCCATATTGGTGCTGCGCACCGTGTAGACCACGCGCGACGCGTCCGGCGAGAGGGCCGGCGCGCCGACCCGTTCCATCCTTACCAGATCCTCGACCGTAAACCCGCGCGGCGCGGCCAGCGCGCTACCGGCAGCCAGTGTAGCTGCCCCCAAAATGAACAGACGTCCCATCATTGCATCATCCCTAAGAGTCATGAAAGTGCCAAAAGATACGAAATGGCCCCGGCATCATACCAAGTTCGTATCACAAGAGCAGCCGAAAAATGCGCCCAGGCGTCGTGATGCATAAGGAGGTCGTGCGCTTGCTTCGCAGCATGTTGGATTAACGTTGTAACCAACTGATCTCGTATTGCCTGAGAAAACGTTATGTACTATAATGCAACACTAATTGACTATTGGAATATCATGAAATACATCGCAGCAGCAATAACAGCCTTGGTATTAACCGTACCTGCGCAGGCGGCACTCCAGGTTTATGAGTTTACCGCGTCGGTATCCGGTCTCGGGGACGTTCGGGCCCTTACATGGGCACAAAGCGTCAGCGGCCGGCAGGAAGGTAGCGTAATTTCCTTGGGCGACCGAATTGTGGGACGTTTTGCCTACGACACCACTGCCAAGTCGACATTTAACAGCGGCGAATGGTTTCCGAACCCTGACACGAATACGTATTTCTACTCGTCGGCACCCTCCCCGGCAAATTTTTTTACATTCACGATTTTGCCGAGTGGGCATACTGTCCGCGTGGGTGATGCGAACGCGCCAGTAAGCAGTATGTCGTTCACAGACGGCAAACCAAATATCGCTAACATGACCGATGTGCTGTCGTTCCGCTCTGAAGTGTTTAACGGCGAGTCGAATTCCTTGAATTTCACTGGCTCGACAGCAAACTGGGTTTCCAATGGTGGCCTTCCGGGGCATCTGTCCATGGCCGACATGGGAAGTGCAAGTCTTCATCATGACTATTACAAACCCGGTGGCGGCCGCATTTTGCTCAATGCAACTATTACGTCGCTGAACGAGATTGCCATTACACCGGTCCCCGAGCCAGGCACCTGGGCCATGCTGCTGGCCGGCCTGACGATCCTCGGTTTCAGCGCGCGCCGCAAGCGCAACTAAATCGATCGCAGCAATGCAAAAGCCGCACCGGGTTTGGCCCCGGTGCGGCTTTTTTCATGCTCCGGCCTTGGCCGGACGCACTTCCCCCTTAACGCTTGATGCCGGTCACTTCCACTTCGACGCGGCGGTTCGGCTGCAGGCAGCCAATCAGCGCGGCGCGCGGCGCAACGCCGGTACAGGCCTCGACCTGGTCCGCTTCGCCTTTGCCGGCGCTGACGATCTCACCCGTAAAGCCTTTGCCCAGAATGTACTCGCGCACCGTCGCCGCACGCTTTTCCGACAGCGGCTGGTTGTACGCTTCCGTCCCCATGCGGTCGGTGTAGCCGGTCAGCTTGATGCCGGAAATCTGCGCATACACGCCATCGAGCTTGATCATCATGCTGTCGATGCGCGCGCGTCCCGCCGGCAGCAAGTCAGGCAAGCCCGATTTGTCGAAGCGGAACAAGGCATCCGCCGCCAGGGTCAGCTTCTCGACCACCACCGTCGGCCCCTTGCCCGGCTCCATCTTGACCACTGCCGCCACCGGGGCACCGCCGCAAGCGGCAGCCGACGCCTGCGCCGCCTGCAGATTGTCTTCGGCGATCTGGATGTACGGGTTGGCATGGCGCCAGCCCTGCTGATTGAATTCATTCCCGGCATGCACCAGCTCGACTTCGCCGCAAGCGACCTTCTGCGCCGCGCAGCTGAAGCCCGCGCCGCTCTTGACGCCACCGAAGCGCGTCCACAGGTCGTCGCGCAGCTTGGCCGCGTCGTTCACCAGCGGCGTCTGGTCGCCCGGATTGGGCGTGGCGCCCGTTTCCAGCGCGCCCACGATCGCGGCGCCCTGCTCCAACGCCTTTTGCGGGAAGGCGGAACGGTCGTTGCGGGTGTATTCATGCAGCGACACGTCGAGCCAGCACTGCGCCTTCGACAGATAGTAATTGCTGACCGGTACGCCCTTGTCGTTGAGCGCTTTCACGCGCTGCTGCAAGGCCTTGTACCCGGCCTGGTCGGCCACGATCGCCTGGTCGGAGATGCGCTCCGCCGGCGCATTGAGGGTTTGCGCAAAGGCGCCTTGAACGGCAAGGGCCATGGCGGCGAACAGCACAACGCGCGGGCGGGAAATATTGGTAGGTTTCATCGTCATTCTCATTTCAGGAAATTAGCGGGCCAGCGCGCGATTCGCTTCTGGGTCCTTGCCTTTGAATACATTCTCGTCAAACTTGAAGCGCAGGCGCACGAACCAACCCTTGGAGGTGTAGTCCGCGGCACTCAGATCGCGTTCGCGGAAGCCGCTCACGTTGTAGCCGGCCGACAGCCACAGGTTTTCCTTGACCAGGTAGCCGACCTCGACCCCGCGCGCATACTGGCTGCTGCCCTTGTTCTGCGGGCTGTGCAGGTAGGCGGCGAGCACGCCGACATCCCAGTTCTCGGTGATGTCGTACACCACGCGGCCCGACGCCATCCAGGCGCTGTAGGTCTGCTGGCCCTGCGGCAAATTGCGTTCCTTGCTGGTCTTGGCGGCAAGGCGGCCGGTGCTCCACCATGGACGGCTCGGATGGTAGTCGAGGTGGGTCGAGACGATGTGCGCGGCATAGTTGTCGCCATCGACACGGGCGCCGTCGCGCACGTTCTTGTACTCGTAGCGCGCCAGGCCGTTGAACTGGTTGCGGTCGACCGGACGCCAGGCAAAACCGAGCTGCGCGCGTTCCTGCAGGCTGTTGGCCAGCGGCTTGCCGCTCAGGTCGTCGTTGTTGCGCGCCAGCAGGGCGTAGTTGCGGGCCAGGACGGTCCAGTCGCGGTCGAGCTTGCGCACGAACGAAAGCGTATTGAGCCACTGGTCCTGCGACTGGTTGCCGATGTCGCCCAGGCTGTCGAACAGGCGGCGCCATTCGAGCTTGACCGACGCTTTCCACAGCGGGTTGGCGGTGTAGTCGAGCGCCGTCGCCAGGGCCACGCCCTTTTGCTGGCGGCCGTCGAACACGTGCAGGTATTCCGCGTTGGTGCTCACCGCCACGCCTTCGGACAGGTTCCAGGTATTGCGCGCGCCGCTGGCCAGTTGCAGGTCGCGCCCGTCGGCCAGTTCGGTATCGATCGAGTCGCGCAGGCGGTATTCGGAGAAGATACTGGCGCCCGGCAGGTAGGTCGATTCGACACCGGCAACGAACGCATTGCTCTTTTCGGCAGGGTTCAGCGAGTAGCGCGATGCGAGACCGGTCTGGTTCTCGTAGCGCGCATACGCACGGCTACGCTCGGACAATTGATACTGCGCACCGAGCTCGTAACGCTTCTGGTTGCTGTCGGAAATGCCATGCTCGATCACGCCGGTCAGGCTCAGCAAGTCGGTCGCCTTGTACTGCGCGCCGATGGCCACCGTGTTGGCGTCCAGCGTGCCGCGCGTGCCTGGCGTGGTGGTCGCGCCGACCGGTGCAAAGGCGGTGATGGTGCTGCCGTTGACCGGGCTGATGGCGCTGTTGGTGTGGCCGAAGCCGAAGAAGCCGCCGCTCGGGTTCAGTCCGTTCGGGTTCGAGACCACGCCGGTGTTGCTGGCCATGCCGACCTGATTGCGCAGCTCGCCCTCTTCCTTCATGTGCTGCAGGGAGAAGTCCAGCGTCAGGCGCGGATCGGCTTTCCACAGCATGCCGACACGCACGGCATCGCGCTGGGCCACAACCTGCTGGTCGCGGCTTTGCAGCGCGCTGCCGTACACCGTGGTGGTGGACGTGAACCTGGCGCTCACGTTCACGCCGGCGTCGCTGTGGCCGGGGCTGATGCCGGCCGCGGTATTGTTGAACTCATCGTCGGCACGCTGCCAGTAGGCACGCATGTCGAACGCATCGCTCTTGTGCGACAGTGCCACGCGCGCAGCCCGGCCCGACGCCGAACTCGACAGCTCGCCCGCCTGTCCGCTCGGGGTGGTGAACACCTGGCCGTTGGACGTGTAGCTGGTCGATTCGCTCTGCGCGAATTCGGCAACGATACTGGTCTTCGGCGCCAGTTGCACGCTCGCGTTGACGCTGTGCAGGCGGTACGGCGATTGCGGGTTCTTGTCGTCCACCGCGGCCATGCCGACGCTGATGCTGTCGGTCAGGCGGTATTCGCCATTGACGCCCATCACCCAGAACTCGTCGCCGCCCTGCTCCACTTCGTACGTCACGCGGATCGATTGCGGGTCGCCTTCAGGCGTGAGCGATGGGACGGCCTGCTTGAACAGGATGCGGCCCGAAAACGGCTCGAAGCTGTAGTCTTCCAGGCGGCGCAATGGCGTCACCTGCTTGACCAGGTCGGTCTGGTTCTTGTCGCGCACGATCAGTTCGACGCGCTCGGAATTGGTCAGCGCGCCATTGTTGCGCACGGCGAATGGTCCGGAGCTGCCGTTGGCACGGTATTCTTCGATGACCTGCTTGGCGTTGTCGTGGAAGGCAAAGCCGCCCAGGTTGCCGCGTTTCAAGTCCCAGTTGCCGCGCAGGCCGGTGGCGGTGCGCTGGTACTGGCCGAGCTTGCGCGCTTCCATGCCCGTGTTCGGGCCGGGTACCGACGACATCGTGCCTTCGCTGGTCGAAAAGTCGCCGTACAGCACATAGCTTTTCTTGTCGTCGACGCGCACGTACAGGCGGCCAGCCGAGCGGGCGTCGAACGCGGTGCTGGCGCTGTCGCCGTACACCGGATAGAACTCGTTCGGGTTGATGTCGCGCTGTAGCTTTTCGCGGGTCTGCTGGTCCGAATCGTAGGCGGCCGTCAGCAGCTTGCTGCCGAGGATGGTGCCCTTGACGAAGAACGCGGTACGGGCGCTGGCGTTGGCCTTGCCGCTGTTGAACTGGCGGCTCCAGCGCGTGATGTCTTGTTCGAAGCCATCGTTAAAGCGTGCTGGCGCCAGGTCGCCGGCGTTCAGGCGGCGCTTGCTGATGACGCCTTCGATCAAGCCCACGGCCAGCATCTGGCGCAGTTCCGGAACAAAGGTGATCACGCCCTGGGTGCTGATCTTGCCACCGTCGACGCGCAGCAAGACTTCCTGCGCGGCGGCCGGGGCCAGCAGGCGGAATTGCGCCTTGCCGTTCTTTACGCGCAGCTGCACGCCAGGGGTCACCTTGTCGGCGTCGCCGCTTTGCGGACCCAGCGAATCGGTGGCGCTGCCGTCGAGCAGGATGCGCCCGGCCGACGCTTCCAGCGTCAGCAGCACGTCATCCGCCAGCGGCTGGCCATCTTCGCCCAGCACCTGCACGCTCACGCGCACCGGCGACTGGCCGTCGGCCGGCACGCCATCGCGGTCGGTTTCGACCAGGATGCGCGCGACCTTGGCGCTGGCGTCGAGACGCCCGCTCCAGAGCTGCGGCGCCGCCATCTGGGCACGCAGGCCGGCGTCGGCCGGGGCCGATGGCAGCGCTTGCGCGCCGGCATTCGGGAAAGCGCAGGCAACCGCCAGTGCGCCCGCCAGCAGGCGGACGGTGCTGCGGCGTTGAATAAGAAGAAGTTTTTTGTTCGTCATGGTGTTCATCTGGGCCAGGCGGGATGGTTGCTTATTGCGCACGGGCTTCTCCCGCGCCGGCAGGGATTGCTCCCTGGCGTGGCTTGACCAGTTCCTGGTTGGCGCTGTCGGTCGCCTGCCGCGGCGCGGCAGGTGCTTTGCTGTCGAACTTCAGGCCTGGCAGGCGCGGCGCTTCCGTTTCCGGCGCGCGTCCCCCACCCTGGCTGCGGCGGGCTTTCACCTGCTCGATGACCGGCGCCGAGCACGAACCCTCGGCAAAGTCGCCGCGCAGCAGTTCGCCATTCTTCGCGTCCAGCCAGATGCTGTTGGCATCGCCCAGGTTGCGGTTGCTGGTCGTCGTCAAACGGCTGCCGCGTGGCAAGGTCAAACTGTCGGCCTTGATCACGTGCGATTTGGGCGACAGGCCGCAGTAGCTGTACTTGCCTTCCACATCGGTGGTGAACGAGGTGCCGTCTTCCAGGTACAGACGCACACCCGGAACGCCCAGCTCTTCGCTGTCCTGCACCGAGTTACCGTTGCAGTCGACAAAGACCTTGCCGGCCACGCAGGCTTGCTCGGTGAACACGCCACCGGTCAGGCGCACCTTGTACTCGGCGTTGTTCGACGGGTACGCGGCCGGCACAGGCTGGTACGAACCCGGCGTGACGCAACCGCTGGCCACGTTACAGGCGTAGGCAATCGCACGGTTGATGCCATCGCCCTGCAGGCTGCCGACACCGGCACGCAGGCGGTAGGTCAGCACGGCTTGCTTGTTGCTAGCCAGCGGACCGAGGTTGAAGGCCAGTACCGGGCCAAGCGCGGGCACCGGATCGGCGACCGACTTGCCATCGACTTTCACGGTGCCAGGCACCAGCGAGAAGCCGGCCGGCAGGCTGTCGCGCACCGTTGCCTGTGCTACCGCGCTGCCGCTGGTCTGGCGCACGGTCAGGGTGTAGAGCAGGCTTTCGCCAAATTCGAGCTGCTGCTTGTCGCCGGTTTTGGTCAGCGCCAGGCCAGCCGCTTCGATCTTGTCGATCGGCAGGTGGTTGTTGACCACCGGGGCGCCATGCGTGCCCACGGTGAACGTGTAGTAATACTGGGTGGTGTCCGCACCGCCCGGCACCGCGCCGACGCAAGCGTTCGGCTTGTGCAGGTTCACGCTCGACGCCGGAGCGCCGTCGGACTTCTGGATCAGCGCCGCATTGGCACTGGCCATCACCGAAGCGGCACCCTGGCAAGCCGGGATCTTCGCCGATGGCGCCGCTACGTAACCGGCCGGATAGCTGGTGATCGCCAGCGTGTAGACACCCGCCGGGAAATCGTTCAGCAAGCCAAACTGGTACACGCCATCGCTGCCGGTGGTCTGGTTGAGCGCTTCCACGCCGCCCAGCAGGTGGCGCGTCGGGTTGAAGCCGGCCGGACCAGTGACGGTCACGACCGCGCCGCGCACCGGTTGACGGGTGGCGCTGTCGTACACGACGCCGGACGGGGTCAGCGGCAAGTTCTGCTCGGTGATGTCGCTGTTGTCCGTCAGGGTGATGCCGGTGATCCTGCCTACAACCGGGGTACCCGCGTTGCCGGCCGAGGTCGGAACGATCGGCATGCCGTTGCCATCCTTGGTAAATACGATCTCGAAGCCCGGACCGGTCGGCAAGCCCGTGCCTTCGTAGCCGGCGCAACGCAGGCTGTCGAACTGGTAGTAGCCCTTGGCGTCGCTCTTGACGGTGCAAACCGGTTTGCCGTTCCGGGTCAGGACCACGGTCCAATCCTTCACGCCTTCATGGTTCTCGGGACGGGTGCGGGTGTGGCCGCGGTCCATCCAGACATAGCCGCTGATGATCGGGGCGCGGGTTTCCGGACCCGGACGCACGCGCTCGCCGAACAGGTAACCGCCGACCACGCCGCCATTGGCTGCGATGATCTCGCTGGTCACGTCGAACTGGGCGATCGTGTTTTGCGACGGCGCGGTGCCGAAGCTGCTGTTGTCGACCTTGCCGCCTGCAACGCCGGCGGTTTCCTTGCCATCCATGTACTTCGAGGTCGGCAGGTCGGTCTGGGACTCGACCAGGGTGTAGCGGCCGGGAACCAGGTTCTCGAACACATACTTGCCATCGGCGCCGGTGACGGCCACGCAGCCCATGGTGCAGGCGTCAACGCCCGTCATGGTCACGTGCACGCCCGGCAGCGGGGTTTCGCCCGCGTCCATCTGGCCGTTGTGGTTGGCGTCAACATATACATAGCCTTCCAGACGCGCGCGGCGTTCGCCGAACAGGTAGTCGGTGCCATCCTGCGCCACGCCCAGCTTGATGCCCGGGATGGTGTTCTTCGGCACCGTGGTGTCGAAGGCGCTGTTGTCGGCCGTACCCGCCGTCACGCCGGCGACCTTGCCCGGGGTTTCCTTGCCGTCGGTGTAGCCGGCCGGATGGGTTTCCACCAGGCTGTAGGTGTCGGCCGGCAAGCCGACGATCAGGAAGCGGCCATCCGCATCGGTGGTGGCACGGCCTGCTTCGCCCTTGCCGCCGACGGCGCTGACCGGCACGCCGGCAATGCCAGGCTCGCCAGCGTCCTGCACGCCGTTATGGTTATCGTCGCGATACACCACGCCCGCCAGGCTGCTGCCTACTTCGCGGAAATCGTAGTCGCGCGCTTCGGTACCCGCCGCCAGCACGATGGCGGTGGTTTTGTTCGGGCCCTTGTCGAGCGTGCCGCCGACGTTGCCGAGGGCGCTGCCGGTGTTGGTCGGGAAGTCGCCGTACGCTACCGGCTGGGTTTCCACCACGGTGTAGGTGCCCGGTACCAGGTCGACGAACAGATAGCTGCCGTCGGCGCCAGTCACGGTGGTGCGTGCAGGAATGGCCACGCCCTTGGCATCGACACCGGTCAGGGTGACGGTTACGCCAGGCAATGCTTCGCCCGGCTCGCGCTTGGCGTTCTTGTTACCGTCGACGTACACAGTACCGCCGAGTTTGGCCAGGCCGTTGCTGACCGGATTGATTTCACGGAAATCGTAGCCGGTCGCCGCGCCGCCCGCTGGCGGAATAACGATGGTGGCGACCGTGTTCAGGCCGGCAGTGCCGCCGCCCAGGGTGCCGATCTTGGTGCCGGTGGCGGCCTCGAAATCGGACAGGCCGGCTGGCTGGGTTTCAGTGAGGGTGTAAGTGCCTGGTGCGAGCACCGGGAACAGGTAATTACCATTGGTATCGGTCTGCACGGTACGTACCGTGCCGTCGGTACCCTTGAGGGTCAGGGTGACGCCACTGAGCAATTGCTCGGTAGTGTCGCGCTTGCCATCCTTGTTGCTGTCGACATACACGGTACCTGCCAGCGAACCGGTATTCGGTGCGCCGCGCTCGCCGAACAGATAGTTCACGGCGGCCGTGCCCGGCATCACATTGATGCCGGTGATGCTGTTTTTCGGGGCATTGATGGTGCCGCCCACGGAACCGGCAGCGTCGACGCCATCCGATACGCCACCCGGCTGGGTTTCGACCAGGGTGTAGTTGCCAGCCATCAGGCCGGTGAACAGGAAGGTGCCATCGGCGCCGGTCGCCATGGTGCGCGGCACGGGGCCGTTCAGGCGCACCACCACGCCCACCAGCGGCGAATCGCCGGCGTCACGCACGCCGTTGTCGTTGGCGTCGAAATACACGGCGCCGGCGATGCTGGCGCCGATTTCGCGGAAATTGTAGTTCACGGCATTGTCGCCCTGCACCAGCGGCAAGCCGCCGATGCTGTTCGGTACGGCCACGCCGGTCGTGATGCCGCCGATGGTGCCCGGCTGGCTGCCGGTGTTACCCGGGAAATCGTTGTAGCCGGCAGGATGGGTTTCGGTCACGGTGTAACCGGCACCGCTGCTCGGACGCAGTTTGTCGAAGCGGTAGGTACCGTTGGCCGCGGTGGTCGTGCTCAGGCTGACGGCCACGCCGCGGTCGTCGCTGCCGGTCAGGGTGACGGTCACGCCGGCGATCTGCTCGCCCGTGGTGACGCTGGCATCCTGGTTGCTGTCCGCATACACGGTGCCGCTGACGCTGGCCGGCACCACTTCGCCGAAGTTGAAGTCGGTGTGCGTACTGGCGACCGCATAAGCGATGGTGCCGATCACGTTGGCGACATTGTCGACGCAGCCCGCGCAGGCGGCGCCGCCGACATTACCCTTGCGGGTGATGCCGTCGAGGTAAGCGGCCGGCTGGGTTTCGGTGACGGTGTAACCGGCGCCATTCGCATTGCGCAGGAAGC
Organism: Massilia pseudoviolaceinigra; assembly: GCF_030846505.1. Lineage (NCBI taxonomy): Bacteria > Pseudomonadati > Pseudomonadota > Betaproteobacteria > Burkholderiales > Oxalobacteraceae > Massilia > Massilia pseudoviolaceinigra. The sequence continues at coordinate 68,985 of NZ_JAVCWL010000035.1, forward strand.
TGAAGGTATACGCGCCATCGGCACCGGTGGTGGCGACGCAGGTCGGCGCGCCGCAGGCGTTGCCGCCGCTCGCTGCCGTGCCGGTCAGGGTCAGGGTCACGCCGGCAATGCCGGTTTCGCCCGCATCCATCGTGCCATTGTTGTTCTTGTCGGCATACACAAAGCCGCTCAGTTTGCCGGTGGCTTCGCCGAACAGGTAATCGATACCCTTCTGGCCCGCGCTCAGCACAACGCCGCTGAATACGCTGTTGCCGCCCGCCAGGCCGAGGTTGCCGGGCGTGGTGGCGCCGGTGCCAAGGGTGTTGGTGGCGTCGATGAAGTCGACCGGCTGGGTTTCGGTCACGGTGTAGCCGCCGCCATTGCTGGCCGGCAGGCCGGTGAAGCTATAGTTGCCGTTGGCGTCGGTGGTGCCCACGCAGGTGCTCACGATGGTGCACACATTGGCGCCGGTCGCGGTGGTGCCCGACAGGGTCACGGTCACGCCAGGCAGCAGGGTGTCGCCGCCATTCAAGGTATTGCTGCGGTCGACGTCGAGGTAGACCTTGCCCGCCAGGCTGGCCGACGATTCGCCGAAGTTGTAATTGCTGCCGAACTGGCCGGTGCCGATCACGATGCCGCTGAAGCGGTCATTGCTCTTGGTGCCGCGCACCACGCCATTGACGGTACCGACCGTGTCGATGCCGTCGGCATAGCTCGACAGTGGCGCGCTGGCCTGGCTCTGCTCGGTCAGCACGTAGCCGGTGGCGTCGCTGGCCGGCAGGCCGGCGAAGCCGTAGCCGCCGCTGCTGTCGGTGAGGATGGTGCACGGGTTCGGCGAAATCGCCACGCACACGCTGGTGCCGTTCGAGGTATTGCCCGACAGGGTGATCGAGACGCCGGCAATGCCAGGCTCGCCCGCATCCTTCACGCCATTGTTGTTCAGGTCGGCATAGACGATGCCGCCCAGACCCTGCCCGCTTTCGCCGAAGTTGTAGTTCACGGCGGCGTCGCCCGCCACCAGCGGCACATTGCCGATGGTGCGCTTGGTGGCGCCGATGACCGGGGTGTTGGCGGCCAGCGCGGTGGCGCCGTCATTGCCGCCCTTGCTGCCGATGGTCATGCCGGTGTGGGTCACGCCCGGCAGGGTTGCCTGCACAACCTGATACGTACCAGGACGCAGATTGGTAAAGCTGTACGAACCGTTGGCGCCGGTCGGCACGGTGGCGTTCACCGGACCCAGATCGTCGGTGCCGGTCAGGGTCATGGTCACGCTGGTCACGCCCGCGCTTTCGTCGGTGGCCGGCAGGTTCGTCACGTCGCGCACGGCGTCGGTGTCGAGGTCGACGAAGACGAAGCCCGACAGGGTCGCCGGCTTCAGTTCGCCGAACAGGTAGCCGGTGGCGTTGGTCGACGCTGGCAGGACGATGTTGCTGATCTCGTCGCCGCTGGCATCGGTGGCGGTGCCGGCAACGCTGCCGGCCGCTTCCTTGCCATCGAGGTAGGTGGCGGGCTGCACTTCGGTCACTTTATAGGTGCCTGGCGAGCGGTTGTCGAACAGATAGGCGCCGCCGGCGGTGGTGGTGGTGGTGACATTGGTGACGGTATTGCCGTAGATATCGACACCATCCAGGCGCAGGGTCACGCCGGTGATGCCGTTTTCGCCCGCGCCCTTGGCCGCGTCGTTGTTGCCGTCTTCATACACGAAGCCGGCGATCGAGGAACGCTGCACCGCCACGGTGGCGCAACCACGGTTATCGACCGCGCTGCGCTCGACATCGTTGGTGGTGGCGTTGCCGCAGTTTTCCAGCGCCGCGTTGACCGCGGTGGCGATCACGGGAATGCGCACGGTGGCCGCCTTGCCGCTTTCCAGCAGGCCGACGTTACAGCTGATCGTGGCGCCCGCGCTGCAAGTGCCGCTGGTCGGGGCACCGTTGTTGGTGCTCCAGGTCAGGCCGGCGTTGTATGGCGCCGCGTTGTATGGCGCGAGCGTGCCGCCGGTGTAGAGCGTCAGGCCGGCTGGCAGGCTGTCGGTGATGACGGTGCCCTGGCTGTTGCCCGGACCGGCGTTGTTCAGGGTCAGGACCCAGAAGAATGGCTCGCGCAGCTGCACCGCGGCAGCAAGCGCGTTGGTGTTGCCGTTATAGGCGAACGCCGCTTTGGTCAGCTTGAGGTCGACGCGCATCTTGATGGTGGTGCTCTGGTCGGCCGTGTTGTTCGGCGTCAGTTGCTCCGGCTCGCGCGAGGAGACGGTGACGGTCGACTGGTAGGTGTCGCCCGAACCGGTCGGCTGGGTAACGACCTGGAAGTCGAGATACAGGTCGGTGCTGGCGTTGTTGCCCATCAGGATGTCGGTGGTCGGGAAGTTGCAGGTGATGCTCATCTGCGCCGGACCCGTGACCGTGTTGCCGACCTGGGTACAGTAATTGGTATACGCCTCGCCGTCCGGCAGCAGTTTACCGCCGCGGAACGTCATGCTCTTGCCGGCAGGCGGCTTCATCAGATAGGTCAGGACCAGGTGGGTGGCGACCGATGGACCGCGGTTGGTGATGGTGTTGCGGTAGGTAACCACATTGTCCGGGAACACCGGACCGGCGCTCGCCGGCACGAAGCCCATCGGATCGACGTTGTCGGTGTTATTGACCAGCAGGTCGAGCGTGGCAGGCGTCACCGCCAGCGCATTGGTGCCGCTGTTGTTGGCGTAGTCGCTTTCGTTGCTGCTGGTGGCCACCGTGGCCGTGCTGCCGATATTGCGCGGATCCGGCGCGTTAGCCATATAGTCGGGACGCACGGTGATGGTGACGGTGCGGGTCGCGCCCGACGCCATGTTGCCGATGGTGCAGTTCAGCGTCTTGGCCGCGCTGTCATAGGCGCAGGTGCCGCCATTGCTGGCGACGGCCGAGATGAAGGTCATCGAGCCTTCCGGAATATTGAACACATCGCTGACGGTCACGCCATTCGCCGTCGACGGACCGTTGTTATTGATGGTCAGCACGTAGGTGGCGTTGGTACCGGCAGGCACCGAGCCTGGGGTCACGGTATTGGTGATGGTCACGTCGGCGACCGGATCGACCTGCACGTCGGCGGTGGCGACGTTGTTGGCGGGAACCGGATCGCCTTGGGCGTTGGAGCGCACGCTGGCCGAGTTCACCCATTTATTGCCGGCCTGGCCACTGCTGTCGAGCAGCGGACGGGTCACCGTCACGGTGATCTCCGCCGTACTGCCGAGCGCCATCGTGCCGCTGCTCATGAAACAGGTCACGGTCGCGCCCGGGGTGCAGGTGAACGTCGCCGGGCTGGTACCGCCGGTTTTCGAGGCATTGACCACGGTCTTGCCAGCGATATAGCCAGGAATCGGATCCGACAGGATCACGCTGGTCGATTCGCCCGGACCGGCATTGGTCACGGTCAAGGTATAAGTAATGGTCGGCGCATTCCAGTCCAGGCTGCCCGGAGCGGCGCTCTTGGTCAGCTGCAGATCGGCCGCGTTCGGGGTCTGGGTCGATTCCGAGGTGGCGCTGGCGCAGTTATTGCCCGGCACCGGATCGGCCTGCACGCCGCCGCTATCGGTAAAGACGGCGCAGGCGGTATTGGTCAGGGTGCCAGACTGGGCGGCGGTGGTGGTCAGGCCCAGGTTCGGGGTCGAGGCATTGAGCGCCAGCGCCGCGTTATAGGTACAGGTGATGTCCTGGCCGACTTGCGGCGCGCAGGTCCAGTTGGCGCCGCTGGCGCTGACGAAGGTTTCGCCGATCGGCAAGGTTTCGACGATCTTGACTTCGCCGATGGCGGCCGCACGCGGGCCGTGATTGGTCACGCGCATGGTGCTGACCATGTTGCTGCCCTGCGCGACCGGGTTCGGGGTCTTGGTTTTGGTGATCGACAGATCGACGCCGTCCGGCACGATGCTGACGTTGACCGAGCCGCTGTTGTTGGCCAGGTCGCCATCGGGCGTAGCGCTGCCGATGGTGGCGGTGTTGGTGGCAGCGGTTTGCGCAGCAACCACCGGCGCGGTGGCGCTGATGACGATGTCCTCCACCGTGCCGACCGCGAAACTGGCGCGCGTGCAGCTGACATTCTGGCCATTGACGCTGCAAGTCCATCCGGTGCCGCTTGCGCTCACGATGGCGAAGCCGGCAGGCACGCTGTCGCTGACCACCACGTTGGTGGCCAGCATCGGGCCCAGGTTGCGTGGCGCCAGGGTGAAGCTGATCGCCTGGCCGCTGCCGATCAGGGCCTGGGAGACTGTCTTGGTCACGGCCAGGTCGGTGCCGACGGTGATCGTGGTATTGGCCGACGAGGCATCGTTGGCGTTGTTGAAGTCGGTCGCGCTGCCGCTGATGGTGACCACGCCGGTGCTGGTGATGGTGCCGGTGGTGGTGCCGGTGGCCTTGGCGTTGATGACAATGTCCGGCAAGGCGCCCTTGGGCGCGCTCGGACGGTTACACGTCACCACCTGCCCCGCCGCCCCGCACGACCAGCCGGAACCGGCCGCCGACTGGTAGGTCAGGTTCGGGCTCAGGGTGAAGGTGGCACGGGTGGCGCCGGCCGCATCGGGACCGTTGTTGTTCAGGTTAGCCGTGTACACCAGCGTGCCGCTGGCCATCAGGCTGGCCGGCGAGCCGTTCAGCACCAGCGACAGGTCGGCGCCGTTGTCGATCGTGGTCAGCTGCGACAGCGAGTTGTTGCCGGCGTTGCTGTCGGCATCGGTCGTGGTGACGGCCGCCAGCAGGTTGACGGTCTGGCCGGCCGCGGCCAGGGTGCGCACGGTCAGGTCGATGTCGAGCAGGTCGGCGGTGCCGGCGCCGGCGCCGTCGCCGGTCACCTTGGCGTAGCTGCAGGTGACCTTGTTGGTGCCCGCATCGTGCACGCAGGCCGGGTCGGATACCGACACGAAGCTGGTCTGCGGATCGAGCGTGAACACCACCTGGACGTTATTGGCGACGTCGCTGGTGTTGTTGGTGACGGAAGCGGAATACAGAATGGTGCCGCCGCGCACGGCCGGGTCCGGCGTATCGGTCAATTGCGATACCAGCAGGTCGACCGCGGCTGCCTGCAGAGGCAGCCCCAGCAAGGCAATCGCTGTTACCCGGAGCAGGCATGCAAACACACGCGAGGATCGGGACTTCACCACTGGTAAGGCGCTTTTGAACATTATTGGCTTCATCAATTAAGAATGCGGACGACAACACATCGCCCGCCATGCACACGGCATCGCTTTTGCGATTGGGAATTTAAACTGGACTACGCGGAGGAAAGGCACACTGCGGATGTGAATGCATCGATAACACTTTTCTTGCGCGACGACATTATATTCATACAAACAACATCTTACAAAGTGCTTAATGGAAATGATGCAAATATGCAACGCTGACAACTCAATGCACAGAGTATTAACATTCTAGAAGTTTCAACAGGGTAATTTTTACCCGGAACGGGTTGCTTCATAGGGGCATCGATAGCGCGTCAGGGCGATCCGGGCGCGCATGGTTTCGCCCTGGTTTTGCCTATGACGGACGGGCTTGGCAGCCCGGTCATACAACGGCGACAACACAAACTGCCAGGTTAAAATTTCTTATAAGCAACATATACCTATGACGAAAAACATGCTTTTCGTCATAATTTATGTTTTTATAGAAATTGACAGAAAAATCTTATTGCTATACATGCAGGATTGCTTAGCGTTTTGGAGCACGCTCAAGCAGCAAGCTGCGGATGTCGTTCAGCACCACATCGGGCTGAAGAAAGGAAGTGGAATAGATTTCGCGCACGCTGCCGGAAGCGTCGATCAGATAGACCTTGAGCAGGTGGCTCAGGGTCGGCAGGCGCTGGCCCGGAGCGCGTTCGCTGGCGACCGACACATCCTGGCCGAAGCCGTCGAGCAGCGGCGCCAGTTCGGCGTTCGAGCCGCTGGTGAGGAAACGCCACTCCACACTGCCGCGGTCGCGCGCATCCTCGCCGCCGTAGCTGCGCATGGCCGGCGGCGTATCGTAGGTGGGATCGAAACTCATGCTCACAAAACGCACCCGGTCGCGCGTGCGCGCATCCTTGCCGAGGGTTTTCTTGAGGGTGTGCAGGGTCGCGTACGCCAGCGGACAGCCGCGCGAGTCGGTGCAGTAGGTATAGATGAAGGAAAACAGCGTGACTTTACCGGTGGTAAATTCCGACAGGCGGTGGCGGCTGCCGTCGCTGTCGAGAACCACGCCGTCGGGCGCCTTGAGGATGCGTTCGAGCTTATAGGTGCCCGGCGCCGGCAGCGCGAGCGGGCGTGCCGGCGCCGCCAGGGCGCACGGCGCCAGCGTCATCAGCGCCGCCAGCGCGCCCGCGTGCAGACGAGACAAGTCAGCGGCCCGCCACGCGCGGCGCGCCCTGCCCCGCGTCGGCGCTGACCTTGGCGCTCGCGGCGCCGAACTTCATGTGGTGCGCGCGGCCCAGTTTCAGCTTGGCGAAGTCAGCCTTGAAGGTTTCCTTGAGTTCCTTGCCGTCCCACGCGAACAGCTTGACGAACTGCTCGTCGTCGGCGCCCTTCTTGTCCCAGTTGGCCAGCAGCGAACTGCTGATGTACAGGCGCTTGCCGTCCCAGCTTTGCGAGACCATGTTCACCTGCGAACCGGTGCGCTTGGAATAGGTTTCCTTGGGCGCTTCCGGATTGCTGATGTCAAAGTAATGCGTGGTGCCATCCATGAAGGTGTTGACCCACAAGCCCTTGCCGTCGGCCGTGATCGACAGGTCGACCGGCAGCGGCACCTTGGCCGGGTCGCCGATGGTGGCCACGTCCTTGGCCTGCCAGGCGCCGCTGGCATCCTTCTTGACCAGCCAGATTTTCGAGGTCAGCGCGGTGGCCGTGATGGCCCACTCGTCGCCCTCCTTGAGCGACCAGCGGATTTCCAGCGGCGCGCCGGGCACGTTGAGCACTTTTTCCGGCTGCATCGACTTCAGGTTCCACATGACCATGGTGTTGCCGAACTGTTTCATGGCGGCCGGGTCCTTGATCAGCTTGCCCAGATCGGTCATGTAGTTCACCGCGCCGGTAAAGCTCGATGTCAGCATCGCGTTCTTGCTGGGACTGATGGCGATATCGTAGCCGTAGCCGTCGCCGCCGTTGGTGGTCGGCATCGCGTGTTTGGCGATGAAGTCGCCCTTGGTGTTGTAGACCGCCATGCCGGTGACGCCGCCGCGATCCTTGTCGTTCGACAGCGCGCCGATCAGCATGCGGCCCGGCAGCGCATAAAAGGTGTGCGGGCCGACATAACCGGAGCGCTTGGCGAAGTCGTCGATGGTCTTGACCAGTTTCGGCTTGGCCGGGTTGGTGTGCACGTCGAACACATAGATCTTGCTGTCATCCAGGCCGCCCGCCCACAGGAAGCGGCGGTCGTCGGTAAATCCCATGTGATGGGCCTCGCCGCGCTTGCCGACCGACACGTGGCCGATCACCTGGCCGAATTTTTTCGATGCCGGATTGACGTCCATGGTCACCAGTTTGTCGAAGCCGTCGCCCACGCCCTTCACGCCGAGGGTCCACACGTACAGGAAATCTTCCTGCCCCTTGATCAGGCCCGACATGTACGGCGAATTGCAGGTTTCGTCAGCGCGCGAGGCGAGCGGAACGGCGGTGACGCCCAGGGCGACAGCTACAAGCAAACTCAAGCGCATCAATTTACTGGAACCCATTGCTGATCTCCTGATCAAGCTTATGAAGACGATAATGTACGCCTGTTTGACCCGGCTCCGCAATGGGTGAAAAACATATCGCCTGGACTTGCGCCAGATCAAACTACGCTGCGAGGGTTTTGCTGTATGCGTAGAAAATATCGTCGCGCTGCCAACCCAGCGCCGTGTACAGGCTTTGCGCCGCCAGGTTGGTTTTGGCGGTGGTCAGGTCGAGCCGCAGGGCGCCGTTGCGCAGCGCGTGCGCCTCGGCCGCCAGCAGCAGCGCGCGGCCGGCACCGAGCTTGCGCGCCTCGGGCCGCACGTACAGGTCGTACAGCGCGTAAATGGGCGCTGCGGCGAGCGAGCAAAAGCTCGGGTACAGCTGGCAGAAACCGGCGGGCGCGCCCGCTTCATCTTCGGCGACGATCAGCACCGATTCGCTGCCGAGCATGCGGTCGTAAATGAACTGGCGCGACAGGGCAAGGTCCGGCGCGAGTTCGTAGAACTGGCGGTAAGCGTCGAACATGTCGGCGAGCTGGTCGATGTCATCCATCGTCGCCAGCCGGGTGGTAATTTTTTTCATGTGCATTTTCTGGTTGGTGGCTGTTGCTGACACGGAGCGTGCGGCTCCAGCGTCATCATAACCACGAACGCGCGCGCCGTGTTTTTGCTGGCGCCCGCGGGTCAAAGAGCGCATCGCGCCACGGCTGCCGGCAACGCGGCCGGCTTTCAAGAGTAGCCGGCCACGGATGGGCACACAATCGCGTGCGCCAGTCTTCAGCGGGCGGCGCGGCGCCGTGCCATCCCTGCCAGCGCCAGCATGCCCACGCCGAACATCAAATAGGTTTGCGGTTCAGGAACGGCGCTCACTTCCGAAATGGAAAACCGGGTTTCCTCGGTCGATTGGAATTGGGTTTCGGACCACCAGTCGTCCATGCGCATGTGCTCGAAGATGCCAGCCTGGCCATCGATGGAAATGAGCCCCAGGTAATGCGACGTGGAGGTGCCGAAGTAGCCGACGGAGACGTTGAAATTGGGTTGTTTGCCGGGTGCATAGGAAAAACCGGATACCTCGCACTTTTCGCCCGGACCCGGCGCGCACTTCATGAAATCGGTACCCGAGTAAACGAAGGAGCGCAGTTCGGACGCGGCGAACTGGCCATCGAGATTGACATCGTCGACCACGAAGCGGCCTGATGCCGATTTGTCGGCCTCGAATGTGCCGTAGCGGGTGTTATAAAATCCATCGAAAGACCAGTCGAAGGTGTGTGTTGCCGCTTGCGCGGACACAGCAAACGCTCCCAGCGCGAGAGCGCCGGCTAATTTCTTCATCATCAGCTTTTCCTTTAATCAGATTGATTGCAAACCCGGACAATACGCATTTGGCCGTCCGCCGTCATGCCGTGATACCCGAGGCCGCGCCACGTTGCGCTGCGCGGCTTGCGCGGCAATTCTTGCCAGACGTGATTCCAATTAAACAAGCTAACATAAATTGACAACATTTACATCTTCACACAATCGGAGCGTCGGCACTCCGGCTCAGCTGCTGCAGCCCAGTGCGTGCAACTGCCAACCGGCTTTGTTCCAGGCAAGGCTGTGCGTCAGGCCCAGACTGGCGAGAAAGCGCGCATCGTGCGACACCACCGCCAGTGCGCCGCGATACGCTTGCAGCGCCTCTTCCAGCGCACGCACCGACGCCAGGTCAAGGTGATTGGTGGGCTCGTCGAGCAGCAGCAGACGCGCCGGTTCGCGCAGGCCAGCGCCGCCTTGAGCCGTTCCCCGCAGCTCAAGCCGGACACGGGCGCATCCAGCTGCGCCGCCGACCGCCCCAGCAGGGCCAGATGGCTGCGCAGCGCGCTCGGCGGGAAGGCCGTCTCCAGCGCGGCCAGTTGCTCGAGCACGCTCTGATGCTGCGCCGGCGCCAGGCTGGCATGCTGGTCGAGCCAGGCCTGCGGCGCCAGCGCGCGGCAGGTGCCGGACAGCGGCGCAAGGGTGCCGGCGAACATGCGTAGCAGGCTGGACTTGCCGCAGCCGTTGGGGCCGGTGATGGCAAAGCGCATGGCGCCGCCCACGACCAGGTCGAGCGGCCTGGCGCTTGCTGGAAACGGGGCTACCGCTTGCGTGAGTTCGAGCACGCGGCGCGCAGCGACCGACTCGCCCTGGACCAGCACCAGCGCGACCGGCGCCCGCTCGCGCACCAGCGCCCTGGCGCCGCGCAGCGCGCCGTCGAGCGCCGCGCGTGGCGCTATGACGCTTTGCCTGACGGCAGGCATGCGCCTGGGCGTCGCTCTTCGATTTGCCGCGCGCAATGGCCGGCAGATTCGCCTGGTTGCCGGCTCGGGTGTTGCGTGACGCGCGCGCCAGCTTGTCGTCGTGCTGCCGGCGCAGGTGGCGCAGCCTGTTTTTGCGCTCGCCGCGGGCGTGCTCGAGCGCCACGGCCGCCGCCGCCGCTTCGGCTTCCCGCTGCGCCTGGTAGAACGTGTAATTGCCGCCGTAGCTGCGCAAGCTGCCCGCATCGAGTTCAACGATCCGGTCCATGCCGTCCAGCAGGTCGCGGTCGTGGCTGATGACGAGCGCGCCGCCGCGCCATGCCTGCAATTGCGCGGCCAGCCAGCGGCGGGCGTCGCTGTCGAGGTGGTTCGACGGCTCATCCAGCACCAGCCAGGCGGCACCCGACAGAAAGGCGCCGATCGGTGCCACGCGCATCAGTTCGCCGCCGCTCAGGCCGCACGCGTCATCGCCAGGCTGCAGACGCGCCAGTCCAGCCGCCGCCAGCGCATCACGCTGCTCACGCGCGCGGATGGGGGAAGAACGGCGGCACAGGCCGCAATGAAATGAATGGCCATATAAGCTCCTGTCGGGCTGCATGTGGCGCAATACACCGCCGGCGTACAAAGGCAGGCCGGCCGTGTATGGCGAACGAAGACGAAAGAACTTACATGGTCATTTGGGGGAGGTGCTCCAGGCGGACTGGTTCATGAAAAATTGGCCGCATGCTGACGCGGCCAACTTAGCTTAACGCAAAAGCGGCGCGCCTGTCCATCCGCGCACGCGCCCTGCCAGCACGCCCAGGCCGAGCAGCAGCAAGGCCATGCCGCCCGGCTCCGGCACCGCCGTGCGCATGCTGCCCAAGGCGACGTTGGTGATGCCGGCCAGGTAGCCCTCGCCCATGCCGCGCAATGCGAAACCGGTGAAATACTCGCCGCCGGTGGCCTGGAAACCCAGGAAGTCCAGGCTGCGCGACCCATCGTGCAGGGCGATGCCATCGAAGCGGTAGCTGCCCAGGTTGGTCGCCACGATCAGCTCGACCGTGCCCTGCGTGACCGCCGCATCGAAGCCAAACAGCGTGTACGGAACATCGCTGGCGATGCTGGCGCTGATCGGCGACCAGTACTCGTTCGACATCACGGGCCGCCGCTGGCCGATGGACAGGCCACTGCCAGCGCCCACCACCAGGTTTTCGGCCGAGGTGTAGCGCACCCCGCCGCGCTCGAAAGCGCTGCCGGGAAAGTGAAATCCCGCGCCGAAGTCGTCGAAGTCGCTGCGCTGCAAAATCTGCCCCGCCTGTTCCAGGCTGCTGCGCTGGTCGATGCGCAGCACGCCCGCGCTGGCACTGGCCGTACACAGCGCCAGCAAGGCGATGGCGCACTGTTTGTATGGCTTGAACATGTTCGTTGTCCGGTGAAGTGAAGCGATCATGCGACGCTGACGGCCAGCGGCCCGCCCAGCACGCCATAGCCGTCGTTGTGCAGCAGCCACGCGCTGTAGGTGCCTGGCGTCAGGCCGCTGCTGTCAAACGTGACGGTGGCTCCGGCCTGCGCCACGTACTGCCAGATGGCCGAGCTGCCCGCCCCCGGCGAGGTGCCGGCGCGGTAGACGCCGACCCAGTTTTTGGCGCTCACGCGGCTGGCCGGCATCGCCAGCGTGAACACGAGCGGCGCGCCGCGCTTGACCGCCGGCGTGCTGGAGGCAAACTGCGTCACGCTCACGGTCACCGCCTCGCCCAGGGCCGTGTAGCCGCCCTGGTGGAAATACCAGACGGCGTAGTCGCCCACCGCCAGCGCCGCCGTGCTGAAAGTGTGGGTGCCGTTCGCCGCCGGCACGTATGCCCATTGCAGCGCGCCCTGGCCGGCGGCGCCGGGCTTGGCGCTGGCGGCAAACAGGCCGACCCAGTTTTTCGGATCGAGCTTGCCCGCTGGCGCGGCGTAGGTCACGCTCAGGCTGGCGCCGCGCTGCAGCACCGACGCACTGGCCGTCAGCACCACGCGGCGCCGGTTGGCGCCGATCGCCGGATCGGTACGGCCCGGCGCACCGGTCTCCAGGTGGCCCGCCACGCGGCGCAGGAAACGCGGATCGGCATCGCAGCCGATGCTGTAGTCGTACCAGCCGAAGCTGCCCGCCAGCAGGCACAGCACCAGTCCCTGCTGGCCGGCCGCCACGGTGTGGGAGGTCGCGGCGGCGCCGTAGGCGTTGTCCACGATGGTGAAGGTGCAGGCCGCCGTAGCGCCCGCGTTCGACAGCAGCAGTCGCACGTTGCCGCCAGCCAGGTCGTAGTCGACCTGCACTTCCGGGCGCGCAGCGGTCGCTGCCAGGTTGCCGGCCAGCTCGCGCAGAAAACCGTTGGGACCGGTCACGCTCAGGTGGTAGTGGCTGCCGGTCCAGTTCCACACTTCCTTGTCGATGCGCTTGCCCGCTTCGACCGTGTAGTACCACGGCCCGTCGGTGCGCACGCTGGAATACACGATGAAGGCCGCGCCGGCCTTGCCGCTGTTATGCAGCGACAGTTCGACCTGCTTGCCGGGATTGACCGCCGCGTGCGCGCTCAGCACGTACGGCAGCGCGCAGGCATAACGGGTGCGCGTGACCGTCTTGCACGGTTCCTGCAGCGGCAAGGTTTGCCGCGCCGGCGGCGTTGGATACGGCTTGCCGGACACCAGCTGGTACTGGGTCGACTTCGGTACGCTGGCCGGCCAGACGCTGTTGGGCGACTTGAAATCAAAGGCCGACGTGAGGTCGCCGCACACCACGCGCCGCCACGGCGAGATATTTTCCAAGGTGACGCCGGCACGGTTCTTTTTCAGGCCGAGCGTAAGCCACTCTTCCAGGAAGCGCAGCTTGGAGGTGTGATCGAACACCTGCGAGCACACGCGCCCGCCCTTGCTCCACGGTGAAATGACCAGCATCGGCACGCGCGGACCGAGCCCGACCGGCACGCCAGCCAGGTTTTCATCGGCCCCGATCTCGGCCAGCGTGGTGCGGCCCATGGCCGGCTCGAGCGGCGGGATGTTCGGCGGTACATGGTCGAAGAAGCCGTCGTTCTCGTCGTAGGTCAGCAGGAAAACCGTCTTCGACCACACCGCCGGATTGGCCACCAGCGCGGCCAGCAGGCGCGCGGTCAGGTTTTCGCCGGCATTGGGCGAATTGGGCGAGTGCTCGGTGTAGTCGTTGGGCGCGACGATCCACGACACCTGGGGCAGGCGGTTGTCGCGCACGTCATTGGCAAAGTCGGCGACCAGCCAGTCGCCCTTGGTGCCGCGCGAATTGGCCTCGGTCGAACCGGGCGCCAGCACCCTCCCCTTGCGCGCCAGCGGGCTGTCGGGCGAGAGCCGGCTGCCGTCCGGATTGACGCGGAACTGGCGGAAATAGGCCAGGTAATTGTCGCCGTAGTTATCCCACTCCTGGTAGACCTTCCAGCTGACGTCGTTCGCTTCGAGGATCTCGGCATAGGTGCGCCAGGCCGGCGCGCTGGCGGTGACGGCGGGCGACAGATTGTCGTACTTCGGATCGTTGTTGTAGTAGCCCGCGCCGCTGATGTTGTACAGGCCGCCCAGGGCGCCCATCCGGCCGCGGCTGGTGCCCGACAGCGAGTAGAAGCGGTTCGGATCGGTGGGGCCGAAAATCGAACAGTGGTAAGCGTCGCAGATGCTGAAGGCGTCCGCCAGCGCGTAGTAGAACGGCAGGTCGCCGCGGTCGAAGTAGCCCATGCTCTGGGGCGATTTTTTCTTCACCCAGGCGTCCCAGCCCTGCCAGCTCGCCTGCGAGCCCTTCCACGAGTGATCGGTGCCGAGCGAGAGCGCACTGGTGTTCTTGGCGTCGAAGTGAAACGGCAGCACATGGCCGCCGGCGGCGTCCGGCTGATACCAGACCGGCTTGCCGCCGGGGAGCGTGATCGCGCGCGGATCGTCGAAGCCGCGCACGCCCGGAAAGCTGCCGAAATAGTGGTCGAAGGAGCGGTTTTCCTGCATGAAGATGACCACGTGCTCGACGTCGGCGATGGTGCCGGTGACGTTATTTGCCGGCACGGCGAGCGCTTCGCGGATCAGGTCGGGGAACAGGGTACTGGCGGCGCCGGCCGAAGCCAGGCTGAGAAAGGTGCGTCTGCTGGTGGACATCGGTGCTCCCGGTATGCGCTGGAAGTTGTCGATCATATATGTTGAATATGACCGCACCATGTCATTGGGGTCAGGGGCGCTGCGCGACCTCCTTGCGGATTTCGTCGAGCACGGACAAGGCGACGACCCGCACATCCTCGTCCGACAAGCCTTGTGCGTGCCCCACGACGACGACGGAACGCCCCTTGACGTTCACCACCAGCACCCCGTCTTGCTCCCGTAGCGCGACCGGAACCGGAAAAGTCACATACCTCGACTCCACAGGAAAGCGCAGCTCGATCCCAAACACGACCGATCCGCCGTGAAAGTCATACCGGTCCCGCTCAAAGCTGAGCCTGCCAGCCATGGTTCCGGTGCGGCAGGCATCTTCCGGCGCGTCCGCCAGCCGCACCAGATCGGCCTTGAGGGCGGCAATAAACGCGAGCATGAAGCGCTTCGCGCTGTTCTTCCGGTCGATTGTCGTCTTGATACTGTCAAGTAGCTCGTTATAGCTTGTACTCATCACGTCTGGCTCCCTCGCCTTGCAGATCAGCGGCGTCCGTGCGCCTGCGGCATTCGGCAATCCGGAGCGCGTATGTGACGACCTGGCGTTGGTAAATCACAATTGATTGTAGGCTTTCTCGACACACATTGTTGTTCGCTTGAAATCGTGTCGACGAGCACCTCGCTGCCCATTGCAGCACTGTCATCGGCTCGTCATGCCGTCCGGCTATATTCCCGGCTTCCTTGCAGCTCGGGCCGGCCTCACCATGCTCAACAACGCCTTGCAACGCCGCCTTCCCCTCGTCATCGCCATCGGCGCCGCACTGGCGCTAGTTGCCTGCGGCAGCGACGATCAGGCCGCTCCGCCGTTGCTTGTGCCGGCGCCGCCGGCCGACCGGGGTGCCCCCGCCAGCGTGCTCGTGCCGGCCGCCGTCGCCTTTGTCGACACGGCCGGCACCAACCAGCGCGGCGACGCCCGCTACGCCACCATCGCCACCAACGCCGGCGTGCGCGTGCTGGCCGGCTGCAAGGAAATCTGGCAGCCGCTGACCGAGACGGTCGACGCAAGCCGTGGCCGCCGCCAACCTGCTCGATCCGGCCAACGCCGCCAGCAAGAGCGTGGCCTACACCCAGGCCCACACCACCTTGATGAGCCTGACCGGCACGACGGCCGAGACCTTGCGCGCCCTCGCCCAGTCGGGCACGCCGGCGAGCGACCGCTTCGCAGACCATGCCGTCAACAAGGCCAACTACCTGCGCCGCCTGACCTACGGCTTTCCGCAAATCGCCGCCGGCAATGTTCCGGCGGCGGTGCCGAAAGGCGCCGAAGTGCTGTTCGAGACGCGCTTGCCCTACCTCAGCGCGGCCCAGCGCCGGGCGGCTGAAAACCACAGCGCTCGCATCGGACTACCCGGTGATGGACGACCCGGAGGGCTGGGGCCGCTTAAACCTGTTCGATGCGGCCGACGGTTACGGCGCCCTGAGCGGCAACGTGGTGCTGGTGATCGATGCGGTCAAGGGCGGCTTCCACGCGAGCGACCGCTGGCGCAACGATATTACCGGCAGCGGCAAGCCGGTCAAGCAAGGCAACGGCACCCTGGCGCTCACCGGCAACAACAGCTGGAGCGGCGGCACCCAGCTCGAAGCGAGCGCGCTGGAAGCCCGGTCAGGCACGGCGTTCGGTGCGGGCGACGTGTATGTGAGCGGCGGCAGGCTGATCGCCAGCGCGGCGGTACCGGTCGCAGTGCGCGGCCGCCGGCACCGTGCTGACAGTGATGAGCGCGGCCAGCCTGAAAGGCAAGTTCGATACCATCACGGTCGACGGCATGACGGTTACGCCAAGCTATCCCAACAGCGCGCTGAACCTGCGCGTGAATGGCTGAGATGCGATAAGTTCCATCCACTCAGCAACCAGGCAGGAAGCGCACCGCTAATGGCACCCTGCACAAGCTGTTAAGCGACATCGAACGGTTTGGCGAGGAAAACGACGCGCCCTGCCCTCCGCGGGCAGGACGTCGGCGAGTCGCCACGTGCGTCAAGCCCGCCGACGGCGAGACGATCCGACATCGGCCCCTTGAAAGTGCCCGTGTTGAAGGCTCTTTTCGAAAAGGGGCAGTCTTTCAGACTATCGAATTAACGCGATTTTTACGGCCATTTGCGCAAGGTTTGCCATGGTTATCTTCCGCACACTTCTTTGCGCACCGCACCGAGCCCCTTAACTGCGGGCCTCTGCTTGAACTCGCACTTGAAATCTCGACCATGCGAAATACATGCGCGTGCTCCTCGTACAGGCTTGGTCTCGTCCCACGCCACACAGTCGAGTTAGCGGCGAGAGTAAGCGCATAAGACAAAAGAAATTTTGAACTTTGTTTTGAAGCGCGGGGTCTACAGATTTTTATCTAGATGTGCGACGCCCTCCGGCGAGCAAGCCGCGCCGTGGTCTTTAAAACACGCCGCACGGTCAACACCGCTCAGCGGTAGTAAGGCAGCATGGCCCCGTCATGGACCGTAGTGAGTGCTGATGACTTGGAGATTGGGTTGAGTATCGCACCAATACGTATTGAAGTCATTGAGGCCCGCCGCAGTCGTAAAGCTGGCGCAATCGTGTTGGCGCGCCCGGTACCGATGAAGGTGGCGGCCGCCTGCGGCGGTGTGGTCGTGCTCGGACTTGCGCTGCTACTGGCTTTTGGCGAATACAGCAGCAAAGTTCGGGTGACTGGTCAATTGGTGTATGCCGGCGGCGCCATCAAGGCGGTCGCGCCCCAGTTTGGCCGCACCGTCACACGCCACGTCCTGGAAGGCCAAGTGGTCAAGGCCGGCGAAGTGCTGTTCGACCTGTCGGCCGAGCGGATCGGCGGATCAGGCTCAATCGATGCGCGCATCGGCGCTTCACTCGCCCTGCGCCGTGAGCAGATCGTACAGCACCGTAATGCCACGCTCCAGCAACTGGCGTTGCGCAGCAGTGCCCTCGCCGATCAGCAACGCCTGCTCAAGGGCGAACTCGCAGCCCATCTTGGCGCCATTGCCATCGGCGATGAACTGGTGACGAGCGCACAGACCTCTTTCGACCGAAACAGTAGGCTTGCCGAGCAGGGATTTGTTTCGCCTGCCTTGCTTGCCCAGTACAAGAATGCCCTAAATGTTGAGCGCGCTAAGCGCAATGCGCTGACCGTAAATCTCGGCAACGCGCGTGGTTCATTGCTCCAGGTGCAGAATGAAGCGGAAGCGCTTGCTACACGTGAAAAACTCGCGATGACTGAAGCCGAACAGAACCTCGCAACAATAGACCAAGATATTGCCGAGCATGAAGGACGCAGCACGCTCAAGGTTACGGCACCGGTAGCAGGCACCATTACAGCTTTGGGCTATGACGTAGGGCAGTCGGTGCAGGCAGGGACTGTGCTGGCCACAGTCCTTCCGACGGGAAGCGTGCTGGAAACAAAGCTGCTAATCCCCTCACACGCAAAATCATCCGTGGCGGTGGGACAGCAGGTGCAAATGCGCATCGATGCCTTCCCGTATCAGAAGTACGGCTTGGTGGCGGGCACGGTCAAGCAGGTGGAACTTAACCCCATCAATGACAGCGCAAAGGCGCCGGACACGCCGAACGTTCCCGATATCCCGATGTATCGAGCGACCGTAGCGATGTCGACAAATTCTATGGTGATGGACGGCAAGCGTAGGCCATTTGAGCCAGGTATGACGCTCGAAGCCGATATCTACCATGATCGTAGGAAACTGATCGAGTGGATCATCGATCCACTTCTCAGCGCAGCAAGGGATCATTCTCCAAGGAAGCCTGTGGAGTAGAAACATGTGAAATTGGCGCCGCGTTCTGACCAACGCCAAGACTTTGCGTGCCGACGCGGGGCACGCTTTCAAATGAGTATGGAGAATATTATGAAAGTGCTTGACAAAGAAATGCTAAGTCAACTTGTTGGCGGGGTAGAAGTCGATGGCGGAGGTGCCGGCGACGGTAGCGGTGGTAGTGGAGAAGTGCCCGGTGGGGGTGTACCTAATGGTGGCGGTTTTGGGGCAGATCACGGGTATGCATACGATGTTCGCGCCATTGGTATAGAAGGCGGGCAAGAGGCCGTCGTCACGATTCGCGGCGCGATACCGGTGTTTGACAACCCACCTCCAAATGTGTCGGTCGGCCAGGAACCGGCGGCGTGGGAAGGAAGCCTCGTCGGAATGTATGTGGAAAATCAAATCTCCATCGAGCATGAGACGATGGACCGCGTACTCTCCGGGATGGCAGGCATACGGGCCACTACAGCGGGTACTGCCTTTCTTCAAGGTGCACTCAAAGGTGCGGGCATTGGGGAGAAAGGAGGAAAATGGGGTGAGCTTGGTGGACTGGTGATAGGAGGATTCGTTGGCTATGGAAGCTATATGCTAATGCAGCGTGATCACCCCAACAAGGATAATCAGACTTGGCGTGATAAGGATGGAGTACCGCACTATCCGCGGGGAATTGCGCCTGAGGACGACGAGCATGTAGCGTCTTACTCAGGCCCTGCAGGTGGGAACGTGATGCAGATGATTGCCTAATCTGAGAACCGAGGCGGCCGCAGGACATTATTGCGGCTGCCCTAAAGGAGCCTGTC